>JAYTFO010000241.1:0-5421 GCA_043734305.1 Acidobacteriota bacterium
CTAGAGCAAGGCATCCCCGGTCAAAGCCTATGGCTGATACACTTTTTCAACAGCCCAGGCCCGGATGGCGAAACTGGCAGACGCACGGGACTTAAAATCCCGGGTCCGTAACAGGACGTGACGGTTCGATTCCGTCTCCGGGCACCAGTATTTACTGGGGTTTAGGCGGGTGGCCCAGCCTATTAACTGCCGAAGCCAAATTACGGCGGGTGCCCGCTCTCGGGTTCTGTGCAAGGGCGGGTACGATGCCGTTGTCGCCATCAAGTTTGCGGAGGTCAAACTCGTTTGTGATTGCCTCAGTACCGCGCTTTCGCACTCAAAATATACCAGTCCAACTGAGCCTTCTCCAGTTCTGCAGCTCTTTGTGCCGCCCTCAGAAAGTTCAGCAGAAAACTGGGAAAAGAGGCGCATGCTGGCAGCGCCTTCTTTGCGCCGGAAAGTCGAAAAACCTTCGAAAGCGACACATTTACTTACACATTTTCACAGTTCGCGCGTTGGCCACAAATTAACGTTCGAGTACAATACATTTGTAATCAGTCATTTACAGACAGGCCGGGATGGCGAAACTGGCAGACGCACGGGACTTAAAATCCCGGGTCCTTAACAGGACGTGACGGTTCAATTCCGTCTCCGGGCACCAGTATTTAGTTCTGAAGTTTTGTTCGCGATATTAGCGACCGAACTTTCACCACAGTCTCTTAGGCGGTCCAGGGGCCGTCCCTACTCGCAACGGAGCGCAATCATCGGGTCGACTTTGGAGGCCCGCCGCGCCGGGATTGCGCAGGCCAACCCAGACACCACGCCCAGCAGAATCATTCCCGCCAATAGAATGACCGGATCGCGCAGGTCCCCGTGTGCCCACTTCGTGATGACTTGACTTAGGGCCAGCGAAAGGGCGACACCCGCGATGATTCCGGCGCCCACGCTTCCCAGCGCCGACCGAAACACGATGCGCAGCAAGTCTCCGCGTCGCGCTCCCAGCGCCATACGAATCCCAAACTCATTGGTCCGTTGTGCCACCGTGTAGGACACCACGCTGTGTAGACCTACCGCGGCGAGGGCCAGTGCGAGCCAGGCAAAAATGCCAAAGATCCACGCCGCAAGATGCTCCTGCTGCCACTCGGGTTCATAGGTGAGCCGGGTTTCGAGATCATCGACGCTACTGCCGGTCTGCTGATCCGGGTTAATTGTCCTCAACTGCTCGCGCACGGCATGGAGCAGCGTCAGCGGCGGAGCCTGGGAGCGAACCAGAATCTCCGTGTCCTCTTCCATGCTTAGCGTGTAGGGCACGAACACCGCCGGTCTGGCGGGATTGCGCAGCCCATCGTTGCGTGCGTCCTCCACGATGCCCACAATCTGTAGCCAGGAAGCTCCAATGTTTGGCGGCGACAACACCGTAGCCGGATTGCCTTCGATACCCGGCATTTTCAGCGAGTGCCCAATGGCATCGCCATTCGGAAAGTAGCGCTGCGCCAGGGTTCGGTTGATCACGGCGACATGGGCGCCTTTGTAGTTCTCGGTGTCGCTCCAAATCCGTCCTTGCAGCAGGGGAATGCTCAGGGCCGCAAAGTACTGCGGACTAATCAGGTTCATCGATCCCAGCGGAGGGTTTATATCGGGTTTGCCCAGGACTTCAAGCCCCATGATCCATCCATTCTGCGGCGGCGTCGCATTCGTGGAAATTGCCGCCGTGGTCACGCCGGAGGTCTCCGCCACCTTCTCTCGCAGTTGCTCAAAATAAGCTGCACGCGCGGCCCAGGTGCGATAGGAGTTCTCCCGTAAAGGAATTCCTACCGCCATCACATTGTGCGGATCATAACCGAGGGACTGGTGGATCAGCTGGGCGAACCCCTTCATTGACGAGCCCGCCGCTGCCAGCAGCAACAATGTCAGCGCCACCTGCCCGGCGATCAGCATGTTATGGGTCCTGCGTCCGCGGACGCTGCCGGCTACCCGCCGCGCGCCGGACTGCATGATCTGGCCGAGTTGCGTCCGCGAGAGTTGCAGCGCCGGCCAAAGACCGAACAGCACGCCCGTTCCCAGCGCCACCGTGACGCTAAACAAAAGTACGGGCAGGTTGATGCGAATCACGGCCTCGGAGGCGATTGCAGATCGGGGCAGCAGACTCTGAATCAGCGCCAGCGCGCCGTAAGAAGTCAGGACGCCCAGCAGCGCTCCAATCGCCGCGAGCAGGAGAGACTCTGTGAGCAACTGACGAATGATCCGGAGGCGGCCCGCGCCGATAGCGGTTCTCACCGCCAATTCATGCTGCCGCGCCGTGCCCCGCGCCAGCAGCAGAATCGAAACATTTCCGCATCCGATCACGAGCAGCAACATCACCGCGCCAAAAAGCAAATACAGTGTTCCGCCCATGGAGCCAACCACCCAGTCGTTCAGCCCTTGCACATGAACCTTGAAGACGTCGGGAAAATCATTCGGCATGTATTTGGCGAACTCTTCCACGAGTGGCTGTAGCGCGGCGTCGGCCGTGGCGTGGCTGACGCCCGGCCGCAGGAGCAAATTAACCATCGAGGTGCGCCCCGGATCTCGCATCAGCTTCAATGGGAGATAGACTTCAGCGCCTCCCCAAGTGAATCGCGACGCCGCGACGCCCACGATCTCATAGTTTCCGTGATCGAGTTGCAGCGTGCGGCCCACTACGTCCGGATTGGACAAGTAATGTTTCCGCCAAAATCTGTAAGAAAGAACTGCAACCGGCCGCGGGTCCTGGCCGTCCACCGCGTCGGATGGCCAGAGTCCGCGTCCAAGCACAGGGGGCACACCGAGATCCTCAAAACTATTCGAGGTAAGGCTCACGGCGCGAACGTTCTCCGGAAGATCTTGCCCCGTCATGATCAGCGCGAGGTTGTCGATCGCCAGAACGCTTTCAACCACCGGTGATTGCCGCAAGGTCTGAATTTGTGCGCCATTGAGAAAGACGGGATCCCCCGAACCCGCTACGCTCTGCGTCGTCAGTCGCACAATTCGATCCGCGGCAGGGTAGGGATAAGGACTCATCAGCGCCGCATAAATCACGCTGAATACCGCAGTAGCCGCTCCAATGCCGAGCGCCAGCGAGATCACCGCCGTCAGCGTGAATCCCGGACTCTTGATGAGTTGACGTGCGGAATAGCGGAGATCCTGAAGCAAAGTGTGCACAGCTCACTCCTGGCGGCGCGAGAGATGCGGTAATGGTCTCATGGGGATTGCCATTCGGATAAGTGATTTGTCCGGCGATCAGCGAGTGTCCTGAGTCTAGAGTTCGTTGAAATAGTAATGGCGCTTTGTAATGGCGTTTTGAAAGGGCCCGGCTTCAGCCGCGCCGCAACCGCGCCCTTGCAAGTCGGGGCTTTAGCCCCTGGGGTGACAGAATCTCATGTCCTCCACGCGACAATCGGACCTTCCAGGCAGATTTCGCCAAGCCACGAATGCCGTCGCGGCTCAGTCTTCGCGCAACCGGGCAAGCAGAGCGGTACAATTGCGCCGGATTCGCAGTGGACTCTTCGCAGTGAAACTCAAGGAGAATTGCATGAAACTACCTGTTCATTCCGTGTCTCTTGCAGTTGTTGTGCTGCTCATGTCGTTCATCGCTAGTGCACAAGCACCCACCAAGGGAACCGCCGGCGATCGCCAGCAAATCCTGCAGATGGAGCGGGATTGGACCCAGTCCTTTGTCACCATGGATGTGGCTGCGAACGAGAGGATCGTCGCCGACGACTACCTTGGAACGGAAACCAATGGTAAGCGGATCACGAAAGCGGATCTGCTGGCCGAGTTGAAGTCCGAGGATGCCCTGGCTTCGAATCGTCTGAACGAAGATGATGTGACCATTCGCTTCTATGGCCAGACTGCGGTCGTGAATGGCAGCTCAAGCTGGAAGCAGAGGGACGGGAAGGTCGGGCGCTTTGTCTGGACCGACGTCTTTGTGAAGCGCAACGGGAAGTGGCAAGTGGTTGCGTCGCAAGACCTGGAAGTCCTGGACAAGAAGTAGGCTTCACACTTCGCGTTTCGCGGCGCGCGTCATCAGGTCCTCGATCGCGCGCTGCGGAGGCTTCCCGTCTTCCAGGATCGCGTACATCTGCTCGGTGATGGGCATCTCAATATTTTTCTGACGAGCCAGGCCCATCGCAGCTTTGGTCGTGAACACACCTTCCGCGACGGTTCCATGCATGTCCGCGATGATGTCCGCAAGTTTACGGCCCTTGCCGAGTTCCACGCCGACGCTGCGGTTTCGGGAGAGATCGCCGGTGCAGGTGAGCACCAGGTCGCCCAGTCCGGCGAGTCCGGCCATGGTCTCGAGCCGGCCGCCGGAGGCCACCGTCAGACGCGCGATTTCTGCCAGCCCGCGCGTGATCAGCGCCGCCACCGAATTGTGGCCCAGGCCAAGGCCGGAGCAAACTCCGGCAGCAATCGCGATGATATTTTTCAGCGCTCCGCCGAGTTCCACTCCGATCACGTCGTCGTTGGTATAGACGCGGAAGCGCGAGTCGTTGAAAGCATCCTGTACGGTGCGGGCGAGGTCGCTATCCACGGAGGCGACGGTGACCGCAGTCGGATCGCCGCGCGCAACTTCCATTGCAAACGACGGACCGCTGAGCGCCCCTACGCGCGGAGTGAAGTGGCGCGCGCGCAGTAGGTCAACAATTACTTCCGACATCCGCAGCAGAGTTCCATCTTCCAGTCCCTTAGTGCAACTGACGAAAAGCATTTCAGGACGCAGGCTGGGCGCCATCCGAACAAAGAGCGAGCGACAATGCTGTGACGGCATGACGCTGACCACGATCTCAGCGCCATCCACCGCGCTCGACAGGTCGCTGGTCGCGTGGACGGAATCGGGAATCGTGAAGCCGGGCAGGAAACGATCGTTGACGCGGCGCTCCTTGATGCTCTCGCAAATATCCGGCTCGTTTGCCCAGAGGCGTACGGCGTGCGTTTTGTTCCTGCCGAGAACCATGGCTAAAGCGGTGCCCCAAGCGCCCGCTCCGATGATCGTGACGCGGCTCATGATTTTCGCGCTCCCAGTTTAGGTTCCGCTCCGGCGGCAATGCGGCCAAGGTTTTGCCGATGCTTCCACACGATGAGCAGCGACACCGCGAACATCAGAAGAAGGGATTGAGGCTCGACGGATTCATGCAGTCCCCAGGCGAGTATCGGCAGCGGTGCGGCGGCGACCACCGATCCCAGCGAAACGTAGCGGAAGATCGCGACCACGATGACGAAAATCCCGACCATGCAGAGGATGGACTTGGGGGCGATCAGCAGAAACGATCCGCAGCCGGTCGCCACGCCCTTGCCACCGCGGAACTTCAACCACACAGGAAACATGTGTCCCAGCACGGCAAAGAGCGCCGCTGTAGTCAAAAGAAGTTCTTGATGTGGTTGTGTGAAGAGAAGTTTCGCCAGCAAAACTGCCGCGATTCC
>JAYTFO010000242.1:0-4844 GCA_043734305.1 Acidobacteriota bacterium
TCGGATAGAAATCCATGCTTGCCATGGTCTACCCTCGCCGCCCGCAAAGCGGACACTTCATGTGCTATCTCAACCGGACATATCATGTGCTACCAACACGCCTGCGTAAGAGGGTTGCAGAGAAGACGGATCAATGTCACAACGCGCTGTGACCTGGCCCACGGTGTTTTCAGCCTCCTGGCTCTATTCTCAAGTTGGACACTACTGGTCCAGAATAGTAATTGGAGGCTTTTATGCGTCAGGTGAGATTTGCAGGCGTTGTCATAGCGATTGGCGTTCTATTATTGTGCGTTTTCACGGTCGCCGATCAAAATCAGTTGGGAGTTGCCAGTAAGTACCAGGTGAGCTTCACGGAGAAGGTGTGGGTGGCGGGGACGATTCTTCCCCAGGGCAATTACGAGATTCGTCATGTGATGGAAGGCGAGGATCACATCATGGTGTTTCGGCAACTCGGAGTCCGGAAGCCCGTTGAATTACGCGCCAAATGCACACTCGTACCGTTAGCGGAAAAATCGGACCAGACTCAGAAGATCTACACTGTGAATGCCGCCAACGAATGGGTCTTGCATGAACTGATCTTCAAAGGCGATCATGCGAAGCACGTGTTTTAGGGTCAGTCTGATGAAGGGTCCGAGAACGACTTAAGGGTCCGAGAACAAGTTTAGCCACAGAGGTCACAGGGGTCACAGAGGAACCCAGAGGACACAATCCGGATTCCTTAGGTGAACCAGAGCTTCATTTCTGAGTATCGGGAGCGCAGGCAGACGCTTGCGCTCCCACGCCCATTGGTCCCCGGGGAACAGCGACACTAGAGTGTCTTGCAAAAAACCTAAAAACGTCTAGAATTCAACATCCTAGCGCAACGGTCTGCATCTTTTTTGTGGATGGGGTCATCCAAAGTTGAGTGAAAGTCACTCAAGGTCAAAGTATGGCGAAATCTGATCAGCCGGAAATCACTACCTACGATACGTCGGAGCGCTCGCTACCGATTCTGCCGGTGCGGGACACCGTGCTGTTTCCACACGCCGTTTTACCGTTGACGGTGGGCCGGGACAGTTCGGTGCAGCTCATCAATTCGCTCGGGGAAGACAAGACGATTGTGGTGATTGCGCAGCGTGAGGCGCGAGTGGATGCGCCCCAGCCCGCGGACCTCTACACCGTGGGCACGCTGGCGATCGTGCACAAAGTGGTCAAAATGCCCAACCAGAGCCTGTTCGTATTCGCGGAAGGGCTGGAGAGGGTGCGGCTGACGGAGTTTTCACAACTCAGTCCGTTCATGCGGGCGCAAGTGACGACGATCCCGGAGACAATTCCTCCGAAAGATTCGGAGATGGAAGCGCTCCAACGCAATGTGCTGACGCTGTTCCAGCAAATCGTCGCGGGTTCGCCCACGCTGTCGGACGAACTGTCGACGGTCGCAATGAACATCGACGAGTCGGGACGGCTGGTGGACTTTATCGCGTCGTCGTTGCCATCGCTGTCGACCTCGGACAAGCAGGACACGCTGGAGACTACCGACGTTCGCCTGCGTCTGGAAAAAGTGAATCAGCATCTGGCGAAGGAGTTGGAAGTCCAGCAACTGCGGAACAAGATTCAGTCGGAAGTGCAGGATCGCGTGCAGCAGACGCAGCGCGAATACTACCTGCGAGAGCAGATGAAGGCCATCCAGAAAGAACTGGGCGAGCAGGATGAAGGGGCGCGCGACACCGAAGAGCTGAAGCAGAAAATCGAATCCGCCGGGATGCCGGACGAAGTAAAAAAAGAAGCGCTCAAGGAATTGGGGCGTCTGGCGCGCATGTCGCCGATGGCCGCGGACTATTCCGTGACGCGCAACTACATCGAGTGGCTGGCGGTGTTGCCGTGGGCGAAAACTTCAGGTGGCGAGATTGAAATCCTCAAGGCGAAAGAAATTCTCGACGCCGATCACTACGACTTGCAGAAGGTGAAGGACCGGATACTCGACTATCTGTCGGTGCGGCGGCTGAAGCCTTCAATGAAGGGGCCGATTCTGTGCTTTGTGGGGCCTCCGGGTGTGGGCAAGACGTCGCTTGGGAAGTCGATCGCGCGGGCGCTGGGGCGGAAATTCGTGCGTCTGTCGCTGGGCGGAGTGCATGACGAAGCGGAAATCCGCGGACATCGGCGCACTTACATCGGCGCGTTGCCGGGGCAGATTATTCAGGGGATCCGCCGGGCGGAGACGAAAGATCCGGTCTTCATGCTCGACGAAATCGATAAGGTGGGGCGTGATTTCCGCGGCGATCCGGCGTCGGCATTGCTGGAAGCGCTGGATCCGGAGCAGAACTCGACTTTCCGCGACAACTATCTGGATGTGACGTTCGATCTTTCGAAGGTGCTGTTCATCACGACCGCGAACATGCTGGATCCGATCGCGGAGCCGTTGCGCGACCGCATGGAGATCATTGAGCTGCAGGGTTACACCGAGGAAGAGAAAGTTCACATCTCGTTCCAGTATCTTGTTCCGCGGCAGATTGAGGAAAACGGAATCACGCCAGAGCAGATTGAGTTTCCGCCGGAGTCGGTGAGCTTCGTGATCCGCCATTACACGCGGGAAGCAGGAGTGCGTAATTTGGAGCGGACGATCGGAACGATCTGCCGCAAGCAGGCTCGGCGGCTGGCGGAAGGGAAGACAGAGAAGCTGGTCGTCACCAAGGAGATCATTCAGGAATTTCTGGGCGGGATCAAGATTCGCAGCGAAGGGGAAATTGCGGAGCGCACCAAGCGGGCGGGCGTGGTGGTTGGACTGGCCTGGACTCCCTCGGGCGGCGACGTGCTCTTCGTGGAAGCGAGCCGGATGAAGGGCAAAGGCGGATTCACCATCACCGGCCAGATCCAGGACGTGATGCGCGAGTCCATGCAGGCCGCCCATAGCTGGGTGCGATCGAACGCAGTCGATCTGGGGATTGACGAAGAATTTTTCGCCAACCACGACATTCACATCCACGTTCCAGCGGGATCGATTCAAAAAGACGGTCCATCGGCGGGCGTGACAATTGCTACCGCTCTGGTCTCGTTGCTAACGGGTAAGCAGGTGCGTCCGTTGACCGCAATGACGGGGGAAATCACGTTGAGCGGGAATGTGCTGCCGGTGGGCGGAATCAAAGAAAAAGTGCTGGCCGCCAAGCGGGCCGGCGTGCGGGACATCATCATGCCCGCGGAGAACAAGACCAACGTCGACGAGGATCTGACACCCGAGCAGGTGGCGGACTTGACTTTGCACTACGTCAAGACAATTGACGAAGTGCTCGCGATCGCCTTGCCGACTTCCGAGAAACAGGCACGCCAGGATGCGGAAGAGCGCGAGAAGGTGTTGAGTACGCAGGGGGCGTAGCGCCTGCGCCTCGCCGGCTTTGTCGTCCGCGACATGTCTGGGTAATCACGAGCGAGGGCAGGGTGCCCTCGCGACAGCCGGCAAGGTGCTGGCGCTACGGTTATTCAGCGCTTGCGGTTCTCTTCACGCGGTTCTCTACCGGCTTCACGGTCCGCAGATAGGCAAAGACTGCTTTCAAATCTTCGTCGGTCATGTGCCGATAACTGTCCCACGGCATAATCGGATTCAGGGGACGCCCCATCACCGTTCCGGTGCGCATCGCCTCCAGGAAACGATTTTCGTCGTAATAGGAAATGCCTGTTTTGTCAGGTGTGATGTTTGCGCTCTGCACGTTTCCCCAGGGGCCTTTGAACTCCATTCCACCGGCGAAGGCTTTGTCGGCTTCCGGTTGTCCGTTGATGGCGGGAGTGTGGCACTCGCCGCAACTTGCGAGTGTGACCAGATAGTCGCCGCGGCGTTCCGGCGTAGAGAGGTCGGGCGGCGGCACAGGCTGGGTCAGCGGTTGCGGCACACCTCGGATCAGGTACTTCACGGGGGATGTAATCGATGTCGGCGGAAGAGGATTACGGATTGGCGGCAGCGATCGAAGATAGACCACGACCGACGCCAGGTCTTCGTCGGATAAATGACGGAAATTTGGATACGGCATGAGGGGAAAGAGGGCGCGTCCGTCGTGGCTGATGCCTTCGCGAATGGCGCGGGCGAGTTGGTCGTCGGTCCATTTGCCGGCGCCGGTTTCCTGATCGGGGGTGAGGTTGGGCGCGACGATGCGTCCGGGAAAACCTTCGCCGGGGAAAATTTGTCCAGCGGCCGCACGTCCGGCGACGAGCGCGCCGCGTGCCTTCCAGTCGTGCTCGGTGTGACAATCAAGGCAACCGAGAACGGCGCGCGCGAGATATTCTCCGCGGGCCAGGCGTGCAGGCGTGGAGTCGAAATGGCGGTTTGTGAGCGGACGCGAGCGAGCGCCCAGGACGGGTCGCCATCCAATCGTGAAGGTGATCGCAGAAACTAGAATGAACAGCAGAAAGCCGACTACGTACAGGAAAATTCTCGGGCCTTTACTCATCGTGGATAGACTCGCTGGGGAGAAATCGCATCGGATATTCAGTAATCCGATGGTTCGCGCTCTGGAAGTATAGCGGCAAACACGCGACAATAGACTCACTTTAGAGACGAGGATTCAATGGCGACATCTCCAGCACCGGTCGCGGCGAAAGCGAAGCCCAAGCTCGGGTTGCGGGCGTGGATGGAGGCGGTATTCGTCGAGTGTGAACGCGCGGCGGCGGGGTTTGAGGCTGATCCGGTGCATGATCTGCGGGTTGCGATCCGGCGTTGCCGATCGCTGGCAGATGGCCTGATGGCAATGGATCCCGACCCTGCGTGGAAAGAAATGAAGAAAGCCGGGCGGAAAGTTTTTCAATCTCTCGGGGGCTTGCGCGATATGCAGGTCATGCAACATTGGATCGAAGAACTCAGCGCTGCGGACGATCCGGTG
>JAYTFO010000243.1:0-11589 GCA_043734305.1 Acidobacteriota bacterium
ACTTAGCACTTGGCTACTAGCTTTACGGCTAGCGAGAAACTTGTTCACGAAATTGGTTTGGGAGGGCACGGCTTCAGCCGTGCCGCCAAGACCAGGAAAGAAACGGGCTTTCGCCCCTGAGGCTCGATCCTTACGACTCCCGACACTCTCAACCTAACGTCTCTCGACGAATTGAAATCCGCCGTCGAGAATCTCGCCACGCTTGCAACAATCCCCAATCGCCCCGACGCACGCCGCATTTTTCTCGACTTCCGTTCGCGTCTGACGCGTGGTGAAATCCGCGCTGCTGAAAAAATCGATGGGCGCTGGATCGTCAACACCTGGGTCAAACAAGGCATCCTGCTGGGCTTTCGCCTCGGCGAAATGCAGGAAATGTCCGATGGCCGCGTCTTTTCTTTTGTCGATAAGGACACCTACCCTGCTCGACACATCTCACTCGCCGATCGTGTGCGCGTCGTGCCCGGAGGCTCGACGATTCGCGAAGGTGCGTACGTCGCGCCGTCCGTCATCTGTATGCCGCCTATGTTCATCAACGTTGGCGCGTTCGTCGATGAGGGCACTATGGTGGACTCGCATGCCTTGGTCGGCTCGTGCGCGCAGATTGGCAAGCGCGTACATCTGAGTGCAGCGGCGCAAATCGGAGGCGTGCTGGAACCCGTCAACGCTGCGCCCGTGATCATCGAGGACGACGTGTTAGTCGGCGGCAACTGCGGAATATTTGAAGGAACGCTGGTGCGGACGCGCGCGGTGTTGGGGGCGGGAACAATCCTCACGCGCTCCACGCCTCTGTACGATCTGGTCCGCGGAGAGGTGTATCGCGCGAGTACGGAGCTGCCGCTCGAGGTTCCGGAGAATGCAGTGGTCGTGCCCGGATCTCGCGCAGTGACGAAGGGCAAAGGCTCGGAATGGAATCTTTCGCTATACACGCCGGTGATCGTCAAGTATCGCGATGAGAAGACCGAGAGCCGGATCGAATTGGAAGACTGGTTGCGATAATCGATTCGCCCTTGGCTGAGGACAGCCTGCAGAAATCTACTGTAGAGACGAGGCTTGCCGCCGCTCTACTCTGGGGCGTATCCCCTTCGACACTTTTCCCCGAAGCCTTTCCGTCCGCGCCCTCCAGAAAAACGTTTATGATCTTCCTAACCGTGGGAAGAATCTAGCAGGAGGCACTCATGCTGAGAATTGCCGGTCGTGTGTGGGACAGTGTCGCAATCATAGTCGTGTGTCTGGCGATCGTAGGTTGTGGCGGTGGCAGCTCCAGTGGCGGAGGCCCGCAACCGACCTCGGTGACCGTAACCCCGCAAGCAGCGGCCGTTGTGGTGACCACCCAGTCGCAGCAATTCCAGGCGACGGTCACCAACAACTCACAAACCGGCGTGACCTGGAGCGTCGATGGCACGGTGGGCGGCAATGCCGCGGTCGGTACTATCAGCGCCAGCGGCCTCTATACTCCTCCCGCCAGCGCCGGGACGCATACCGTCAGAGCGACCAGCGTCGCCGACAGCACGAAGAGCGCCTCCGCGACGATTGCCGTCACCGACCTGTCTGGTGTCTTTACCTATCACAACGACCTTGCCCGCGACGGCACCAACATCCAGGAGTATGCGCTGACGGCGAGCAGCGTGAAGACGGCAACTTTCGGAAAACTGTTTTCCTGTGCCGTCGACGGCAATGCTTACACGCAGCCCCTTTGGATTCCCAGCCTGAATGTGGGTGGCAACATCCGCAACGTTCTGTTCGTGGCCACGCAACACGACAGCTTCTACGCTCTGGACGCTGATGCGAGCCCCTGCCAGCAGCTATGGCACGTGAACCTTCTTGACACCGCTCACGGGGGTACCTCTGGCGAAGTTCCTGTGCCGACGGCAGACGTGGGCAGTGGATTTCAGGACATTCAGCCGGAAATCGGCGTCACGGGCACGCCGGTGATCGATCCGGCAACCAACACGCTGTATGTCGTGAGTAAGTCCGAAGGACCGGTTGGCACTTTTCATCAAAGGCTGCACGCCCTCGACGCATTCACGGGCAACGAAAAATTCAGTGGGCCGGTAACCATGGCGGCTGCGGTCGCGGGTACGGGGGATGGGCCGGTCGGTGGCGTCCTGACCTTCAACCCGCAAAACCAACATCAGCGGAGCGGCCTGGTGTTGGTGAACGGCGTGGTGTACATCGCGTGGGCGTCTCACGAAGACCGCGATCCCTACCATGGCTGGCTCATGGGGTATAACGCCTCGACATTGGCGCAGGTGGCCGTGTTCAATGCGAATCCCGATGGCTCGCGGGACGGGATCTGGATGGGAGGCGGAGCACCCGCAGTCGATAGTTTCGGCAATCTCTTTTTTTCCACCGGAAATGGTACGTTCGACGCCGACTCCCCTTCGTTTCCCAACAATGATTTTGGAGACAGCATTCTACGAGTGGGCACGGCGGCGGGACTCACCGTGGATGATTGGTTCACACCGTTCAATCAAGACATCTTGAACAATTGGGACCAGGACGTTGCTTCCGCCGGCATGGTCGTATTGCCGGACCAGGTCTCCGGGCCAGCCCATCTTCTGGTAGCCGGGGGAAAAGAAGGCAAGCTCTACCTGATCGATCGCGACAACATGGGCGGCTACTGCAGCGCCTGTACCTGGGATACCAATGTGCTGCAAAGTTTTCTGGCGGCACCGGCCATCTTCGGCACGCCGGCGTTCTGGCAGAACAACCTGTATCTCGGAGGCACGGGCGACAATCTGAGAAGCTTCGCGTTCAATACGAGCACCGGCTTCTTCAACACGTCAGCCTCTTCGTTTACCAGCGCCAACTTTTCCTTTCCAGGACCCACGCCATCGGTCTCGTCGCAAGGTGCCAGCAATGGCGTTCTTTGGGCAATCGATTCCAGCCGTTACGGTGTACCGAGTTCGTCGGGGAGCGGTCCGGCCCTGCTGCACGCCTATGACGCTGCCAATCTCGCCACCGAGTTGTGGAACAGCGCGCAGGCGGCAGGTAACCGCGACGTAGCCGGAAATGCCGTGAAGTTCACGGTGCCAACAGTCGCCAATGGCAAGGTATACATCGGCACGCGGACCGAGATTGATGTGTACGGGCTGCTTCCGAACTAGAGGCAGGCTTGCTTCATGCAGGATACGACGCTTTGATCGAGGGGGGGGCCATCGCTTTACTTTGTGCTACAATGTAAAGCATGCCAGAAGCCACCCTATCTTCCAAGAACCAGATCGTGATTCCGCGTGAGGCTCGGGAGGTGTTAGGGCTAAAACCCGGCGACAAGATTTTGGTAGTTGTTCGTGGCGGGAATGTTCTTGTCCTGCAAAAACCCAAGTCCTATCGTGCCGCGATTCGCGGGCTTGCTCGCGGAGTTTATTCCAAGAGCCATCTTCAAAAGGAACGCCAGAGTTGGGAGTAGAGCAGTTCCGATCCTTTCTTCGGCGGCACCGCCGGATCGCTCTGGACACAAGCGTCTTCATCTACCAACTGGAAACCAACCCACGCTATCTGGCGCTCACGGATCACATTTTTTCATGGCTTGAACGATCAAACTCCAGGGCGATCACTTCAACGATCACGATGACCGAATTGCTGGTTCAGCCCTATCGCAATCGCGATCAAAAACTGGCAGATGAATTCTACGGGTTACTTTCTACTTATCCCAACCTGGAGTGGATTGCTCCGAACCTGCAAATCGCCGACCTTGCCGCTCGGATGCGTGCTTTTCATCGCCTGCGCACTCCGGATGCTCTTCAGGCCGCAACCGCCGCGCACTGGCAGGCTACCGGCTTTGTTACCAACAATCCCGTCTTTGAGCGGATCGGGGCCTTCGAAACGCTGATTCTGGACCGGATTGTGTAAGCGTTCCCAACGATTACGCGGCTCTTTTTCTTCCCTAAATTCGCAACTTCTCACGGCGGGAACGCATTGTGCTAGCATCATCACTTCGATGCCATCTGGAAAATTGCATATTATTCCGCTAGGCGGCCTGGGCGAGTTCGGCATGAACTGCATGGCCGTACGCTTCGGAGACGACATTATTGTCGTCGATGCCGGCCTGATGTTCCCCGAAGCAGAATTGCTCGGCGTGGACATCGTTGTCCCCGATATTTCCTACCTGATTGAGAACCGCAAGCACGTCCGCGGAATCGTTCTTACGCACGGGCACGAAGATCACATCGGCGCGCTGCCGTGGATTCTCGGCGAACTCAACGTTCCGGTCTGGGGCACGGAGTTCACCCTCGCCTACGTCGAAGACAAACTCGACGAGCACCAACTCCTCGACGATGCCGTCCTGAACGAAATGCGTCCGGGACAGCGCTACAAGATTGGGCCCTTCACCGTGCACGCCATTCAGGTGACGCACAGCCTGGTGGATTGCGTCGCGCTCGCCATCCACACGCCGCTGGGGGTGGTGCTGCATACCGGCGATTTCAAAGTCGATCCTACGCCCACCGACAACCGGCTCTTCGATCTGCACGCGTTTGCCGAATACGGAAAAGAAGGCGTGCTGGCGCTCCTGCAGGACTCGACCAATGTCGAGCGCAAGGGATATACCCCGAGCGAACGCAGCGTGCGGCGCAAGTTCGACGAAGTCTTTTCGCACACTCAGCGGCGACTGTTTATCTCGTGCTTCTCGTCGTCGATTCATCGCATCAAGCTGGCCGTCGATGTAGCGCGTGAGCACGGAAGGAAAGTCTGTTTCATCGGGCGCTCGATGGTGAATTCCTCCGAGATCGCGGAGGACCTGGGCTACATCAATATTCCCGAAGGCCTGCTGATTCAGCCCGGCGAGATGAAGAATTATCCGCCGGAAAAAGTCTGCGTGATGATCAGCGGTACGCAGGGCGAGCCGATGTCTGCCCTCTCGCGGGCGGCAGTGGACAACCATAAACACGCCAAAATCGAAAAAGGCGATACGGTCGTTCTATCTTCCCGCATCATTCCCGGCAACGAGAAGGCGATTTATCGCATGGTCGATCACTTGTTCCGCCGCGAAGCGCACGTAATTTACGACGACGGATCGTATCCTCCGATTCACGTCAGCGGGCACGGCAGCCAGGAAGAGCTGAAGCTGATCATCAACCTGGTGCGGCCGAAATATTTCATCCCCATTCACGGCGAGTATCGCCAACTCAAACTGCACGCCGAACTGGCCAAGACCATGCACGGCGCGGTGGGCAACGTGATGCTGATCGAAAGCGGAGACGTTCTGGAGATCGATGAACTCGGAGCCCGCAAGGCCGGCCGCGTCAATATTGGCCGCGTTTGCATCGACTCCGGCTCGCGCACCGATGTCGTGGAAGATCTGGTCATCAAAGACCGGCGGCATCTCAGCGAAGACGGATTTGTCCTGCCCATCATCGCCATCAACAAACACACTGGAAGAGTCGAAGCCACTCCCGAAATTGTCACTCGCGGATTTAATCCGGGAGACGACGGCCTGCTCGTACGCGCCCGCGAGATCGTCATGGAGACGCTGGATCAATCCAGCGACGAAGAGAAAGCGGACTACGGCGTAATCAAAGAAAAAATCCGCGCCGATTTGAAGCGCTATATCTCCAAACAGACGCAGCGTCGGCCGCTGATCATGCCGGTGATTTTGGAGATCTGAGAGTTCTCCGCGACTGGCCGATCTTACACGAAGTCATGGCTATTTCTGGTTGACCGGCGCCCAGCCTGGCAGTAGGGTAGGAAAATAGCGACTTTTGAAGGTTCAGACGATGACCATCGAAATCAAGCGCCCGGAAATCGAGGCGCTCATCCAGGAGCGGCTGCATAGCGGCGCCTTCAAGAGCGTGGAAGACGTCCTCTTCGATGCCCTGGAAATGCAAAGCGAACGTGAGGTTTGGCTCCAGGAAAACAAAGAGGCCATCAACGCCAAGATCGAGCGCGGACTGGTCCAACTCGACCGTGGTGAGGGCGTCTCGGGGGACCAGTTGCGTGGGCGTCTCGCCGCCGACAAGGCCGCGTGGCTCGGGGAATCACCCAGAGTCGTGAAATCCTATCGCATTGCGCCAGAAGCCGAAGACGATCTCCAGTAGATTTGGCGTTACCTGCTCGGAGAGGCGGGGCTGGCAATTGCCAACCGGATTCAGGGCGAACGGGTGGACGCCTTCGAGGGATTGGCCGACGTTCCAGGCAAAGGCCATAAGCGCGCCGATCTCACCCACCGGGATGTTCTCTTCTTCTGCTTGTATCAATACATGATCGTGTACCGGCGAGCGCCGTTGGTAGAAATCGTCGCCGTCCTGCATGGCAAGCGCAATATCCGGCGGCTCCTCAAAACCCGGTTGTCGTTATAACCCGCGCAAAGAACAGGTAGATTGTGCCGGTAATCCTGGAAATCCAGAGGACACCGGGCCGTTCTTCCAGCTACAATTCCTGCCACTCGACTTTCCGCCTGTATCGTAGTGTTCGCGGAAAGCGGAGGCGCTCATGGCTCGAAAGAAATCCAGTTCTACAAATCACTTTTCTCGTCGGGAGGCTCTCCGACTCCTGGGTATCGGGGCGGCGGGCACACTTCTGCCGGACGTCTCGCGGGCTGCAACTGCCGCAACGGAAACCCGCCGCGTGGACGTGATCGTCGTTGGTGCGGGCATGTCAGGACTCGCCGCTGCACGCGCGCTCATTCGTCAGGGCAAGAAAGTCGCGATCCTCGAAGCGCGCGACCGCGTCGGAGGCCGGGTCAAGGCCGGCAAACTTGCCGGACATACCATCGACTTGGGAGGCATGTGGGTCGGCCCGAGCCAGACTCGCCTGCTCGATCTGCTGCGCGAATATCACATCGACATCATGCCTCAGTATCTGAAGGGCAAAGGGATATTCGAGATGAGTGGTAAACGCACCACTCCGGAAGGCGAGGCCTTTGGTTTCGATCCTCCGGCGCAAGCGGAGTTTGATCGCGTAATGGCGCAGATCGACAAGATGGTCGCCATGGTGCCGCCAGAAGCGCCGTGGACCGCGCCCCACGCCGAAGAGTGGGACGACATCACTCTCGAAGAATGGCTGCGGACCAACGTACACAACGACGACGTCTACCGCTTTATGGGCGCCGAGACACGGGTCACCCTCACCGTAGAACCATGGCAGGTGTCATTTCTCTACTTCCTCTTCTACGTTCGCTCCGGCAACAGTTTCATGGAGCTGGAAAGTTACGACAAGGGCGCGCAGATGTACATCGTCCCCGAGAGCATGCACCAGGTAGCAGCGGCGATCGGCAAGGAACTGGACGGAAGTCTCATGCTCGGCACGCCCGTGAGCGCGATTTCTCAGGATGCGAAGGGTATAACCGTCGTTTCTGAAAAAGGAAGCTGGCAGGCAGACTACGCCGTGGTCGCGCTGCCCCTGCCACTCTCCTCCCGAATCAACTACCAGCCGCCACTACCGCCCGACCGCGAAGCGCTCAGCGAGCAGATGCCGATGGGCTCGGTGATCAAATACTGGGTCGCGTATGAAAAACCTTTTTGGCGCGAGCACGGTATGAACGGTCTGGTCTTCACCGATGCCCCGCCCAGTTCCGCGATGTCGGATGCGACCCCACCCTCGGGGAGCCCCGGGTTTCTGGTCGGATTCATCGATGGCCGCCGCGCTCTGAAATGGAGTGGGCGTCCGATGGAGGAACGAAAGAAGATGGTCGTTGATCTGATCGTCAATTACTTTGGACCGGAAGGCGCCAAGCCCATCGACTACATTGACCAGGATTGGCCCGCCGATCCCTGGAGTCGCGGCTGTTACGGGCCTTCCATGGGACCGGGCGTACTAACCACACTGGGTCCCGCCCTGCGCACGAGGTTTGGCCGCATTCATTGGGCAGGGACCGAAACTTCTCCGATCTGGACGGGCTATATCGAGGGCGCGATCCGCTCCGGCGAGCGGGCGGCGGGCGATGTGCTGGCCAGCTACAAGCAGCCACAGGTGGGCGGAATCCTGCAACGGATTAGTTCTCCGTTGCATGGCTGACCTCGGTTTTCATCAATTCTTGGGCAGCAGCGGCCGCAACCATCTTGGAACCGGTTTCCCTAGTTTCACTACTCGCCCGCTTTCATAAACAGCCACCAGCCGAAACGGTGTTCGCAGATCGTCGTTATCAAAGACCCAAACATGGGGAAGCGCGCGGAGTGCGGCCTTTAGATTGGCCCAGATCCGTGGGAAGCGCGCGACGATTTTCTCGGTCGGCACATCGTGTCCGCCCTGGATTACGCGCATGGCCACGCGCTCTTCTGATCTCTTCGGCCCTGAAATTCCGATGAAACATAGAACGACCATATAGCCTGCCATTGCCGCGTCTTTGAGAAACGTCAGCTTGGCGCCGACGGGGTCTGAAAAAACAGTCTCGAAGACAAAACTCTCGCCTTGCTTCAGCAATTCCCGTCGAACCGCGTCGGCAAAGTCGGCAGCGGCATAAGGGGCCAGATTGAGTTCCCGGGCAATCGCGTCCGCGTTCACGAAGCGCAGTCCGGCGGGCTTTAGATGAGCGTGGTAGAAAGTTGTCTTGCCCGCTCCGTTGGGGCCAGCCAGAGCGACAATGATGGGACGCTGGTCGAGCGGAAGGCTCATCGCCTCTTGGTGCTTTTTGCTTTCACAGATTGGAACTGGCGATTGATGAATCGGCCCACAGTTTTTCTCCCCTTCGAATCGACCTGAACAAGCAAGCCGGGTTGCGAGGCATGGGGTTCGTAATGCGGGAACGGCTGCCCCTGAAGGAAGCTGTTCACACGTTCGCGCCCTTGCGGCGAGTCCACGGATTCCAGGCAGGAAGAGAGCGGCTGGGCGGCTGCGCTTCGGCACAGGGCCAAAACTTGCGGCGCTTGCAGCAGTTGCTCAACGGCCCGCCCGAGTTGTGCCCAGAATTCGACTTGCCCGGCAATCGATCGTTCGACTACCTCGCCGGTCAGGCGCGCGTCCAGCACCAGGCTGTCGGAAAGCTTCACCGGTTGACTCATACAAGACGATGGTAGCATAATGCTACCCGGAGTCAAGAACCGCTCACAGGACAGCACATCCAATGGTCACACTGGCGGATATCCAACAGGCGAAGGCGCTTTTGCACGGCATCGCTGTCCACACTCCCCTGCTCGAATGGACGGGCGCCGCCGACTCGCGCAAGCTGTTTCTCAAACTCGAAAACCTCCAGCCCATTGGGGCCTTCAAGCTGCGGGGCGCTTACAACAAGATCGCTTCGCTGAGTGCCGAAGAGCGACGCCGCGGTGTGGTCGGCTACTCGAGCGGGAATCATGGGCAGGGCGTGGCGTACGCGGCACGGGCTCTGGGATTGAAGGCGGTGATTGTCATGCCGGGCAATGCGCCGTCGAACAAACTGGACGCCACTGCGGCTCTGGGAGCGGAGATCGTCAAGGTCGGTCCGGGCAGCGAGGAGCGGCGCATTCGAGCGGAAGAGTTAGCGGTTGAGCATGGGTACGTGATCGTACCTCCTTACAACGACGAGAGAATCATCGCAGGCCAAGGTACAACCGGGCTGGAGATCCTGGAACAATTGCCCAAAGTTGAAACCGTGCTGGTCCAAGTCGGTGGCGGAGGGCTCATCAGCGGAGTTTCAGCGGCGATCAAACTCAGCAATCCCAAAGTGAAGATCATCGGCGTGGAGCCGGAGCTTGCCGCCGACGCACAAGCCAGCTTGCGGGCCGGCCATGTGGTCGAATTCGCGGCGGAGCAGGTCACGCAGACCATGGCTGACGGACTACGCACGCAGAGTATCGGCGCCATTAACTTCGAACATATCCGCGCTTATGTGGATGACATCATTACGGTCAAAGAAAGTGAGATTGAGGAAGCCATGCGCGCGCTCTGCGGGCACACCGAAACGATTGCAGAACCAGCCGGCGCAACCGCGGTCGCGGGATTTCTGTTCCACGCCGAAGAGTTGCCCAAGACCACGATGAACGTTGCCATCATCAGCGGCGGAAATATCGATCCGCAGGTGCTCGCCAGACTGCGGGAATTGAGACATTGAATCATTGAGGTATTGAGCCATTGTTTCGGGTCCACGGACAATTCTTTTTGAATTAATGACTCAATGTCTCAATGATTCAATGCCTCAATCGATTCTCGCCCCTGCGCTAAATGTACAATGCTCACTTTCCACCCGAGGGCAAACTTGAATCGCTGGCTCGATCAGTTCTTCCAACTCTCACAGCAACACACGACCGTTCGCCGCGAGGTCGTCGCCGGACTGACGACTTTCTTCACGATGGCCTACATCGTGGCCGTCAATCCTGCCATTCTCAAGACGGCGGGCATGCCGCTCGAAGCTTCGGTCACGGCGACCATTCTCACGGCCATTTTTGGCACGCTGCTGATGGGGTTATATGCAAAGCGTCCATTCGCAATCGCACCTTACATGGGCGAGAACGCTTTTATCGCTTTCACCGTGGTAGGCGTTCTGGGATACACGTGGCAACGAGCGCTGGGCGCGGTGTTGCTCGCCGGAATTATCTTTGTGCTGCTGACGATTTTCCGCCTGCGCAAGTGGATGGTAGAAGCGATTCCGCTCACTCTCCGTTACAGCTACGCGGTCGGCATCGGGTTGTTTCTGACTTTTATTGGACTGAATCAGACCGGCATTGTCGCACTCGGATTTCCGGGAGCACCGGTTCGGCCCGGCCATCTGACTTCGGGTAGTGTGCTCGTCGCGATCTTTGGATTTTTGCTAATGACGGTGCTTTCCATTCGCCGCTTCCCTGCCGCAATTCTCACTGGAGTGCTGGCGACTGCCTTGCTCTCGTTTCTTACCGGCGTCGCGCCCGCTCCGACAGGTTGGATCAGCCGGCCTCCCAGCCTCGCGCCGGTTTTTTTTAAATTTGATCTGCATAGTGTTTTTACCTGGGGATTCTTCCCCGTGGTGCTGACTATCTTCGTCATCGCTTTTGTCGATACGATGGGCACCCTCATCGGGGTCTCCGCGCGAGCAGGCTTTCTCGACCAGGACGGCAACCTGCCTAACATCGAGCGTCCCATGCTGGCCGACGCGCTCGCCACAACTTTCGCGGCGTTAGTGGGAACCACAACCTCGGGCGCGTTCATTGAGTCGGCGACCGGTGTCGAGGCGGGCGGACGTACCGGGCTGACCGCTGTTACCACTGCTCTTTGTTTTGTCGGAACGCTGTTCTTTGCGCCGTTCATCTCCGCCATTCCTCCGCAGGCATACGGGCCGGCGCTGGTCTTCGTCGGACTGCTCATGCTGTCGCCCATCACCCGAATTCCGTTTGATGATTTGACCGAACTGGTGCCGGCTTTCGGCGTAATTTCGCTGATGGCATTCACTTACAACGTGGGCGTGGGTATGACGGCCGGGTTCATCTTGTATCCGTTCTGCAAGCTGGTTTCCGGACGGCTGCGGGAAGTCCGTCCGGCGCTCTGGATATTGACTGCTTTATCGCTGCTGTTTTTCGTTTTCTATCCCTACACGTAAACGTTGAAGTATTCGGTGGACCAACATGATTCGCTTCGGAATTATCGGTTTCGGTCTTCATGCCGTCCGGCGGTTGATGCCGGGCTTTGAACTCTCCCAGAATTGTAAGGTCGTCGCGCTTTCGCGCCGCGATCCAGAAAAGGCGAAAGAGTCGGCGCAACGTTACG
>JAYTFO010000244.1:0-3316 GCA_043734305.1 Acidobacteriota bacterium
GTGAACAGCCTTTTTAGCCTGTTCTACCCAGTAACGCGACAACCGGGCCAAAAACCCCTCACGAGTTTCGAAAAAATAGTTACGGGGCTGCTTCGCCGAGGTAACGATCAAGCCAGGCTAGACTCTCGCGCGTGGTCTCGACATACCCGACCATCGCATGACCTGTCTCGAGCAGCACCAACTTTTTGTCCGCCGCGGGGGGGCCAAGTGAATTGAATAGAGGCCGCAGGCTGGTTTCCAACGGAGAGGCGACATCGTAACGGCCATTGATCATCAACACGGGCGTGCGAATACGCGGTGCAAATTGGAATGGGTCGATATCGACCGGGAGTTTCTTTTGATCTAGCCCGGCTACGGCAAGAATGGCTGCTTCAAAGCGGCTATCGTTCGCCAGTGCGAGTGGTCCCTCGGTGGCGCCTGAGCTGAAACCGAAGTAGGCAACCTTGCCGCGAGCAATATCCGGGCGTGTTTCCAGATAATCGACAGACCGGCGAATGTCCTGGACTTTGCGAATCGCACGGACACGGTCGCGATCAATGCCCGGACCTGGAGGCGGACCGCGCCGCTCATACATGCCCCACAGCACCGGATACAGAACGGCTCTCCCGGCGCGAATCAGTGGATCGAGATACCACATCTCGAGCCGCTCGCTGGATTTTTCGGTGTACGCGATTCCGCTCGGAGAATAAACCACGACCTGATACGGAGGCTTCGAGCGCCGCGGCAAAAACAGAAACGCCGTGATTCGCGGGCCCTCATAGGGCGCGTCGAAACTGATCTTCAGTTTGCGCCAGTAAGGCGAACTTTCGTCAGTCGCCTCGACGCGCTCATGTAGCGGCTTCGCCGGATAATCGAAGGTGCGCCGGATTTGGAGGAAGGTAGCGTCATCGACCGGCTTTTCGATGGCGTAGTCGCGAACGACGCGATCGACAAACGGCGCAGTCAGATTTGGCGGCGGTTCCGCATCGAACTTGGCGCAACGGAAGCCGATGTCCGCTCGCCGGGCCAATGGCGGAGCGGCGTCGAGAATAACCGACGCGTAATACGCCTCGTTCCAGGCGCCTCCCAAGGCCATGCGATTGTCCCCATTCCATTCATTGGCGACCCACTCTTTGCAATTCCCAGTTAAGTCGTAGGTGCCGAAGCGATCAACCGCGTGAGCCGCGCCCACGGGCAGGAGTCCCTTGCGGGAAAAATTGCTGGCAAGTACGGTATCGGCGTAGATCCATTCCGTTCGTGCGGCGCGGTTCCAGTGATAATACGTGGGCAAATTCTTGCCTGCAAAGCGTGCGTAGGCAGCAGCCTCGTACCAGCTGACGCCGGTGACGGGCAGGTCGCCCTGGCCCTCCGGGAAAGATCCCAATTGCCATGTTGCAGGACCCGGCATCCCGGTCTGATCGCGGAAAAGCCGTATGGCGTCTTCCCAGGGGAGCGTCCGGCCATCTTTCCGGAATGGTTCCCGCCAATACTCAGCGCGGCGGTACCCGCCGGCATCCACGAACTTCTGATAGCTCGCGTTAGTGACTTCGAAGCGATCGAGCCAGAATGCCGGAACCGGTACGCGCACGGAGGAGAAGGTATTCCCCCGCGGGATGCGGACCATATCGGCGGGGCTGCCGTTTAGCGGGCTCAGGGCAAAGGCCAGCGTGGGCTGCAGGACGACGGTCTCGGCGAATTCTCCGGTTCGGAATCCCGGTGCGGTAACTCGCCACCGAAGGTAGTTGATGGGAAAGAACCGATTCTCGAGCGGAGCTTTACCCAGCACGCGCCAAGGCGCGCCCGGAGTGTTGTAATCCTGAATGGCGATTTCGGCGCCCGCGGGAGTGGTCGCGATGGACGCGCGCATGCGGTAATCGCGCTGAAATTCGATTACCTGCTGCTCCCGCGGCAGGAAAGTCTCGATCTGCTCGACCAGTTGATCCGCTGCACTGTACCTGTGTTGCTGAACCAGCCTTGCGATTTGCGGGACGATGGTCCGCCGTGCCTGCCAGATCCGCGCCTGACGGATTGACCAAAAACTTAGCCCCATCACAACCAGCAGGAGACACACTAAGCCGGGAATCAGTATGGTCTTGCGCTTAGTGAGCTGGCGAAAACGACCCGGGAGAGCGGCATAACGCACCTCACACGCGGAGATGTCTGTCAGGACTTCGTCCGCCGAGGCGTAGCGTTCTTCGCGCTTTTTTGCCAAGCACAGGTCAACAATGCGCCGCAGTTCGCGCGGAGCCTGGGGACAGAACCTGGCGAGAGGCTCCGGTGTATCGCGCAAGATCGCCGCGAGCGTGGAAGCTAACGAGTCACGCTCAAATGGGCGTTTTCCGGTCAGCATTTCATACAGCACGGCGCCGAACGAAAATATATCCGAGCGCGCGTCCACCGGTTTTCCCTCGGCCTGTTCCGGCGAGAGATAAGCGGCGGTCCCAAGAATCTGCCCGCTGATGGTCTTGAGCGATTGGTCCGCGCCGGAAGGAGTGAGTTTGGCCAAGCCAAAATCGAGGATTTTAATCTGACCGGAGTCGCTGAGGATGAGATTTGCCGGTTTCAAATCGCGATGAATGACACCGGCCTCGTGGGCGGCGCGCATCCCATCGAGGACCATGCGAGCATAGCGGAGAGCGATCGGAACCGGCAGGCCGCCTGAAGGGATCAGCCGGTCGAGAGTTTGACCTTCGACATATTCCATCACCAGACAATCGAAGCTGCCGGTGTTGAAGATCTCGTGAACGCCGACCACAGAGGGATGATGGAGAGCCGACAATGCGCGCGCCTCCTGCAAACATCGCCGGCGATGATCGGCCGAGGAAAACGGCGGGAAGACTTTGATCGCCACAATACCGGAAGAAACGGTGCCGGAATTGACGGTGTCACGCGCGCGGTAGACCGTTCCCATGCCGCCTTGGCCGATCAGCCCAAGGATTTCGTAGTGGGACAACTGCGAACCAGGCGCGAGCTCGCGCGTACTGGAGAGAAAGGGAGGCGGGAGCGATTCGCCCGAGTCATCAGCGTCTAGCAGGCCATTGATTTCCCGTCGCATGGCGTCATCGGCACAAGCGTTGTCCAGGAAGCCGGGACGCTGCTCTGGCGGGAGTGCTACAGCTTGATGAAAAAGCCCCTCGATTTCGGACCAGCGCGGGGACATGGGCGGCCAGGGATCAGTATAACGAAGCGGCGCCATTTTCCCTTGTCGCCCCCGTTTGCGATAGAATGCTTCTTCTCACCAATCCTATGCGCCTACTCACAACGCTGTTACTTGTTTCGCTCGCCGGTCTGAATGCTCAGACCAAGAAGATTCTGGTCTCCGGTTCGGATCCGGAGC
>JAYTFO010000245.1:0-3661 GCA_043734305.1 Acidobacteriota bacterium
GGCGCGATGTTGTAGCGAGGACGCCAGTCCTCTTGCCAATCGGCAGCGTCGAAGTATTCATCGACAATCTGTTTCCGTCGCGAAAGTCGGTAGCGTCCATGAAAGAATTATTGCAAATCGAACGCTGAGCTAAGGTTCATGGTCTTGTTTTTCAAGTAGCTCATCACAATTGCTGCTCGCTCCCCCTGAATGACTGACAAGCCGCCAAGGTCTTCCCACCTGCGAACACGGAATTGGATATCATTCTCGGCCAAATGTTGGCGAAAGAACCGTTCGTCACTTGTCGCTTTTCGTGTGATCAAGTTAATTACGAATGGCTGTTCACGTCCTAAAGCGAGCCAGTGAGCGAAAATGGAATTCCGGCACAATTGTTCCAGAATTTGATCGTCTTCCTGTTCCGAAATCCATTTTCGATCAAGCGGGTCCGCAGCACCATCTTTGCACTTGTAGCGATTGAGAAATTTCGTAACCGCGCCAAAGCGGTTTTTCTTATCAGCGAGTCTTGGGTTGGATGAACCAAACTTTGCTTCAATGAGCACGATGGCTTGCCCTGGAACTCTCAACATGATGTCAGGCTCGGTGGGAAAGGTCATGCCTTGTTCAAGCACGTTGCGGACTTCGCACAGCCGTTCCCATTTTCTACATTGAGAATCAATGCGGTTACCCCACAGATACAGTTCTGGTTCCTCCGTGGCAGTCATTCCCGTCAGTTTCTCGAATGCCTCTCGCAGACCATCCAAAGCATAGATGCTGACGAAAACGTTCCAACTCAAAGCGTCTTCGCTCGTTTCATAGCCTAAACGGAAGTTTTCCACCTTAGACAAGCATGTTGGAATCTGCTTCCCGATAATAAAGTTACGCTCCGCGTCCGCATAAATGTAAGTGGGTTTTGTGGAGACGCTGATGCCATGGTTCGGACAAAACAATGGCTTCTGTCCACGATGCCGTTTTGGGAGTAGTTCTTCGCAATCGCGGATACAGCACTGGAGAAACTCTCCGCGAAGCAATGAGTCAGCCCTTGCAGTCGAATATCGCAGATCGACTTTCTCCTTAAGGTCCGAAGCACCATAAGGGGGCTTGCTCCAACTGAAGTCAGCCCCGTTCTTCATTTTGAACTCCAGTCGTTGAAACAATGCTACCGGAAAGGCGCGTGGCCCACTTCTCCTTTTCAATAATAAATCGCCTTTCCATGGCGACGGGGGTAACTCGGGGCCAGACGGGACGTTTCCCGAATTCCTATTTCAGCCCCTCGACCAGATACAGGTCCGCCAGCATGCGGTGATATCCGAACACGCAGGTCTTGGCGTCGGGGGTCATGAGGATGGGGCCGATGGTTTCAACTCCGGCGGGATCGGTTGGCATGAGTTGCTTCCAGAGCGTGCGTTGACCGGTGTGGATATCCAGACGATCGACTCGGGCGGGTAGTTCACCGGGTTGGTAAATGTACAGGGATGCGCCGTCCGCGCTGAAGGTGATGGGCTGTTCTCCCGGGTTGAGTCCCGGAATGGCGCGCGCTTCGCCCCCGGCAGATGGAAACAGATATCCCTTTTGGTCGGGACCGATTCCGGCCACCCACTGGGAGTCGGGAGAAATGACAAAGGCTGTCCCGTTCACGCCTTCCAGTGTGATCGGCTGGCTCTTTCCGGAAGCCGGCTCATAGACGTACAGCCGAACCCCCTTGCCCGGTTCATTGCCGGAGAACAGCACGCGCTTCCCATCGGGAAACCAGTGGGCCCAGGCGTGATTGATATTGTCCTTGGTTAGATCTTTCGGTTCGCCGGCACCGGTAGTCAGCAGCCTGAGCTGCGAAGGGGAATCCTGCGTCTGGGCGATCACGGATTTTCCGTCAGGAGACAAAGACACCGCTCCACCCTCGCCCAGCAGGACGGCAGGGGAACCGTCGGTCTTGCGAATGTACACGGCGTAGGACAACCCGCCGGACTTGGAATACGCCAACGATCCGCCACCACCCTCTTCATCAAAGAGCAGGGTTTTGCCATCGGAGGAGAGTCCTGCGGGATAGGTGTAATCGAGCCAGGAAAGATCGTGTTGTTTG
The DNA here is from genome assembly GCA_043734305.1 of Acidobacteriota bacterium. Taxonomy (GTDB): domain Bacteria; phylum Acidobacteriota; class Terriglobia; order Terriglobales; family Acidobacteriaceae; genus Acidiflorens. Next base: position 2,057 of record JAYTFO010000245.1, read on the forward strand.
GCATCGTCGGTGGCCATGGCGACGAGTTCACGCCGCCAACTGGCGCGCATCAATAGCACCCTGCCATCCTTGAAGATGTCGAAGATCATCACTGCGCCGGGCAGGCGTAATACCATGCGCTCCTTGCCATCGAGAGTGACGGCGTACAATGTGCGGTCGACTCCCGACTTGCTCGCGGTGAACCAGATTTCCTTGCCGTTGGGGGACCATGCCACACCCTGAATCGTGAACCATTGGCCCGACAAAGTCTTCTTCTTCCCGGCCAGGTCGATCACCGCCAGCGAACCGCTGTCGTCACCTTGTACGGGGTGATCGATGAAGGCGATCAGGTCTCCCTTGGGAGAAAAGCGCGGGTGACCGATCCATCCGCCGGTTTCGTACAACGGTTTTCCAATCGGGTATTCCAGACGATTCCGGCCGCCTAAATCGCGCACTACGACCAGACTGATTCCGTCCGCCGCCCAGTCCGCCCACTGCACTTGCTCCAACACTTCGCGGGGGGCGCCACCGACCAGCGGCGCACGCGCCAGCGTGCCCATGTTTACCCATGTGCCAATAGCTTTACTGTTGAGCAGGACGGCCATCTCCGACGCGGATGAGACCGACGCCAGTTGCGTCCGCATCAGGCCCATCGAACGCGCCTCGGGAGCTTCGGGGCGCGCCGTAAATACGTCCACCGGACTGCCTTGCCAGGCGGCGCTGTAGAGGATGGTTTGCCCATCGGGCGCAAAACGCGCGGAACGGATACTGCCTCGCCGGAAGGTGAGTTGGCGGTAGATGGGCGGCTGGAGCGGCGGCTCCGAGAAAAATAACTTCCCGCCATAAACGCCGGCAGCCAGCGCCAGCAACGTGACGGCGGCGAAAAGCAGGCGTGGCACCGACGGTCTGTCGCGCTCTATCTTTATCGATGAGGATGAGGCCGTCGTCGACGAATCGGCAGGACTGGTTTCCGCGACCACCGAGGTGCGCGACGAGTCGAGCGAACGCTGGAGACGTTTCAGATCGGCGCGCATCTCGCCGGCAGTCTGCGAGCGCAAATCGCGATCCTTTTCCAACGCCTTGCCGATCGTTTCTTCCAGCTTTACGGGAAGCTGCGGAATCAGGCGCGTGGCTGAAGTCGGAGTGCGGTTGAGAATGGCATCCGTGATGACAGCAGACGTCTCTCCGCGAAACGGCACGACGCCGGTGGCCATTTCGTAGAGCACGGCGCCGAAGGAAAAGAGGTCGGTGCGACCATCCAATTCCTTTCCGCGTAACTGCTCCGGGGACATATAGGCGATTGTGCCGACCGCGGTTCCGGGACTGGTGAGATCGAGGTTGCCCGCGTCTCCGCGGGTTTGCGAGTCGCCGCTGGAAGCTTGTCTGGCGCGCGCGATCTTGGCCAACCCGAAATCAAGAATCTTGGCGTGGCCGCGATCGGTGACAAAAATGTTTGCCGGCTTAATGTCGCGGTGCACGATGCCTTTGCTGTGCGCGGCTTCGAGTGCGTCGGCCACTTCAATGCCCAGTACCAGCAGCCGTTCCAACTCCAGCGGTCGGCCCTGAATCAAATGCTTTAATGTCTGGCCGGTCAGGCACTCCATGACGATGAAGGATCGTCCTTCG
>JAYTFO010000246.1:0-5907 GCA_043734305.1 Acidobacteriota bacterium
GGCACGCCGAATACACAGATTCGCAGGCGATCCTCTTCCTCAGGACGCCCGAACGCACCAAACCGGCCAGGTTTGTCGGGAATCAGCCTAAGTAGGGCACAAAAGTGAAAAAATGTGTTCCAGACCCTTCGGAATCTGCGAAACTACACCCGACCAGGCATGTCCTCGGCCCGGCACTCGGGTAGGATACTGGGGATACTCCGGTTGATGTACGAACGGCGGGTCCTAATCGCTTGGGATCGCCCAGCAGATACTGACGGTCGCAGAAAGACGTTAAGATCGACGCTACTTTTTGATCCAAATCTGGAGGGTACGAATGAGTGTACGCACAACGATGACTAAACTGGTCCAACGGCTGTGGCGCAACGAAGAAGGTCAAGACATCGCCGAATACGCCGTGATGCTGGCCGTAATCCTGGTAATCGTGATCGGCACCGTTCGGCTGATCGGTGGCAACGCCAACAACGTGTTCTCGGCGGTCGCCAGCAGCATATCGCAGTAGATCGAATCGCGGCGGCACCGGTGTAGATTACCTGCACAGTGTAAAACGCTCGCCTCGAAATGTTGGCGAATGAGTTCGGGATCGGCCCGGAAGGATAGGGATTAGGAATGAACCGAAGTCGTCTGTTGATGATCGCAGGTTTGGCGCTGGCGTTGGGCCTGCTGGTCAGCTATGCGGTCTATAACCGGCTGCTGATTTCCAACGCGGCCAACAATGAGCCCGGAGTGGACGTGGTGGTAGCCCTCAACGACCTCCAGGTTGGCGCCAAACTGGAGGACCGCGATATCCGCGTGGCTCGGTTTCCACAGTCGGTGGTTCCTCCCGGCGCTTTCGGCAAGAAAGCTCAGGTGGTTGGTCGGGGCATTGTGCTCCCGGTGAGCAAGGGCGAGTTCATTTTGCCCGGCAAGCTGGCTGCAGCGAAAGCCGGGTCGGGCTTGCCGTCCATGATTCCGCCCGGGATGCGCGCGGTTTCGGTGCGCGTGAATGACGTCGTTTCAGTAGCGGGTTTTGTACAGCCTGGATCGCGAGTGGATGTGCTCGCGACCGGCAATCAAGGCAACAATGATCGGCAAACCGCCACCGTCCTGGAAAATGTCGCTGTGATCGCGGTGGGGAAGAACCTGGAGCGTAGCCCCACCGGGGACGCAACCACGGCGCAGGTTATCACTTTGCTGGTTTCGCCCGACGACGGACAGCGTCTGACGCTGGCGTCGCAGGAAGGGCGAATCCAGTTGGCACTCCGGAACCCGCTCGATACTAAAAGAGAAGTGATCACCGCAACCCGGGCCAGTTCGTTGTACCCCGGTGGAGCGCCGCCAGCTACGCAAGCGAAACCAAAGGGTCACAAATCGACAATACCAGTTACAGTGGTTCCGTCTTCGGTCTATCGGGTGGAAACGATTCGTGGCAGTAAGCGCGACGAAACCAAATTTTGAGCCAGACCATGCAGCCCATATCCACAAGTTCAGATTCGTATGCGGGACCAGCGCTTGCGTCGCCGGAGAGGTCCGAATTCATGAAAGTGTTTACGCTGATCGCAGGTGTTGTGATCCTGTGCATCGCACCGGTGTCGTCCCAAACCGCTGCCCCCGCCGCTTCGCAAAACGCGGCCTCCGCGTCTGGAAATACGGCCGCACCGCAAGCATCGGTTCCCTCCACCGGGGCTTCCACGCAGGAAGGCCCAGGCGCCGCCCCCTTGCGGGTAATGGTCGGCAAGTCACTCCTCATCAACACCACCGAGAGACTCAAACGCGTTTCCGTAACCGATCCCACCGTAGCCGACACACTGGTCGTTACGCCCACCCAGGTGCTGGTGAATGGTCTCGCGCCCGGCGAAGTTTCTCTCATGATTTGGGACGAACTGGAGCGCTCCCGCAGTTTCGACCTGCGCGTGGATGTGGACGTGACCGCCGCCGCCGAAGAGGTGCATAAGCTTTTCCCGGACGAACAGATCAGCGTGACTCCCTCGCGCTCCGCGATCGTGCTTTCCGGGCACGTCACGACCGAGGATGTCTCCAAGCATGCCGCCGCGATTGCCTCCGCCTACTCGAAGAACGTCGTCAACGTACTGAGCTTCGGACCGGTGGGCGCACAAGAAGTTCTTCTGGAAGTGAAGTTCGCGGAAGTCGACCGCACGGCTGTTCTCCAGCTCGGGGTGAATCTGTTTATGCCGGGACTGGGCAACACTGTTGCACTCAGCCAGACCGGGCAGTTTGGGGCGTTGGGCGCCAGCAACACCCCTGGGGCTCCGACGACCGTAAAAATCGGCGATTTTCTGAATCTGTTTCTTGCGCGAACCGATGTGAACATCGGCGCGGTCATCCGCGCCCTGCAAGAGAAGAACCTGCTTCAGATCCTGGCCGAGCCGAATCTGATTGCCGTTAATGGCAAGGAAGCCAGTTTTTTGGCAGGCGGCGAATTTCCCTTCCCCGTCGCGCAGCCCAGCGGTCAGGGACTTTCCACGGTCACCATTCAGTTCCGCGAATTTGGCGTTCATCTCAAGTTCACTCCCGTGATTCAGCCCAACGGAAATATTCATCTGCGCGTCGTCCCGGAAGTGAGCACGCTGGATTTCACCAACTCCGTTACGGTCGCGGGCACGACCGTGCCAGCCATCAGTACGCGCAAAGCGGACACCGAATTTGAATTGCAGGACGGCCAGAGTTTCGTCATTGCCGGTTTGATCGACAACCGGCTGACTGACGTTGCAAGCAAGATTCCATGGCTGGGAGACCTGCCCGTCCTGGGCAATTTCTTCAAGAGCAAGAGCGTTCAAAAGAGTCGCGGGGAGTTGATGGTCTTATGTACAGCGCGGCGGATCTCGCCGAATTCCCAAACGCCCGCGGGTCCAGTCAATCCGCGGCCGCTGCTGGACAAAGACAGCTTCGACAACAAGGCGCCCGAAGGCGCCAAGAAATAGAAACGTACCCGCGCAGCCCCCATCGAGCGCGGGGCTTGGACTTTACGGGAAGGGTGATAAGGTTGAGTCATGCCGGAGTTGTCCGTTGCAGTCTTCGCCACCGACACTGACCAGCGGGCAGTGCTCCAGGTTCTGGTGGATGGAACCGGCGTGGCACGCACGGTGTGCAGTCAGGCCAATTTGCCGGTGGCAGCGACCGATAGCGTCATTCGCAAGACTCAGTCCTTCGCGCCGCAAGTCATCCTCGTTGATATCGCCACCGACGGGACCTCGGCCGCATTGCGTGCCATTGAACTTCTGCACCAGGAACTTCCGGAAGCGGCCGTGTTCGCCATTGGAAGCATGGCGAATGCTCAGTTGATTGTCAGCGCCATGCGGGCCGGAGCACGCGAATACATCGAGCGGCCCACCACCACCACCGATCTGTTGGAAGCCTTTGTTCGTCAGACTTCGACGCGCCGCAAGCCGGGCCGTGAAACTTCGCGCGGAAAGATTTTCACGGTCGTGAACGCGAAGGGTGGAAGCGGCGCCACTACGGTCGCTGTGAACCTGGCTCTTGCCCTGCAATCGCTGCAGCACAGCATTGCGCTCGTGGACCTTGCGCCGCTAGGCCATTGCGCCCTGCATCTCAATCTCAAGCCAGCCTTTACGGTCACGGATGCGGTCACCAACCTGCACCGCCTGGATTCTTCCCTGCTGGACAGTTTCATGGCGCGCCATGCCGGCGGATTGCAAGTGCTGGCGGGTGCCTCCGCTCCGGCTCCGATTGAACCATCCGCTTCCGATTTTGCCCGCCTCTTCGACACCATGGCCGGTCTGTTTCGCTACATCGTCGTCGACGCGTCTTCGCGACTCGATAGCGCGACTCGGCTGGTGAGTAATCTGTCGGAGAGGGTTCTGTTGGTTGGGCATGCGGACGTCGCCTCCCTGTGGAGTGCGGGACGAGTCGCTCAGTATCTGGGCGAAACCGGCTCGCGTGATCGCTTCTCCCTGGTGTTCAACCGCTATCGTAAAGTCGCGGGTTTCAACGAAGCGGAAACGGAGGCCGCGATTGGCGCGCCCGTTCTGTGGAGGATTCCCAATCAGTATTTCGCTGTCTCCTCCGCGATTGACCGCGGCGTGCCGGTGATCCAGCAGGGCAACAGCGACATTGCCCGCTCCATTACTGGCCTCGCGGAATATCTCACCAAGGACGATCTGGAAACCAAACGTACCGCGTGGTCGCTGTTTAAGACGGTCTAAACAACATGGCCAATCTGCAAGCCTTCGAGCGGAGCGAGTACCAGCAGGTCAAAGCCGACCTGCATCGAAAGATTCTGGACCGGCTCGACCTGGAAAAACTGGGGCGCAGTGTGGGCGACGCCGCCCGCGAGGAAGTGCTGGTCCTGATTCGCAATTCAGTGAACAGCGAAGCGGTTCCTCTCAGTTTTGCCGAGCGCGAACGCCTGAGCCGCGAAATCCTGGATGAAATATTTGGTCTCGGCCCGCTCGAGCCCCTGCTCAAGGACAACACCATCTCCGACATCCTGGTGAACCGCTTCGACCGCGTGTACGTCGAGCGTGCGGGCAAGCTGGAACTGACCAATTTTTCCTTCAAAGACAATCAGCACCTGATGCAGATCATCGACCGCATCGTCTCGCGCATCGGGCGACGGGTCGATGAATCCTCGCCCATGGTCGATGCGCGCCTGGCCGACGGCTCTCGTGTGAACGCAATCATCCCACCGTTGGCGCTCGACGGACCGTGTCTCTCCATTCGCCGTTTCGGCCGCGATCCAGTCACTGCCCGCAACATGATCGACAACAAGACGCTGAGCGAGCCCATGCTGGAATTACTTTCCGCCATGGTGAAAGGCAAACTCAACCTGCTCATCTCCGGCGGAACGGGAGCCGGCAAGACCACTCTCCTTAACGTGCTGTCCGGCTACATTCCGAATTCCGATCGCATCGTCACCATCGAGGATGCGGCCGAATTGCAGCTCAAGCAGGAACATGTGGTGCGTCTGGAAACGCGTCCGCCGAACATTGAAGGCAAGGGTGCGGTGCGGCAGCGTCAACTCGTCATCAACAGTCTTCGTATGCGTCCGGACCGCATCGTGGTGGGCGAGGTGCGCGGCGAAGAAGCGTTCGACATGCTCCAGGCCATGAATACCGGCCACGAGGGATCATTGACTACCGTCCACGCGAACTCCCAGCGCGACGCGCTTGCCCGTATCGAAAACATGGTTGCCATGGCCAACCTGAATATTCCGGAGCGGGCCGTTCGCCAGCAGGTTGCGGCCGCCATTCATGCCGTGGTGCAGGTTGCGCGCCTCTCCGACGGCACCCGGAAGATCCTCACAATTTCTGAGATCACCGGCCTTGAGTCCGACGTAGTTTCGATGCAGGACGTATTCGTTTTCGATCGCACTGGGATTGATGAGACTGGTAAGGTGCGAGGTTCGTTCCGGGCCACCGGCATCCGCCCCCGTTTCGCCGAGCGCCTGGCCATCGCGGGATGCCGCCTGCCAGCTACCATTTTCGAGTCGCGGATGGAGGTCTAGCTCATGCAGATCGCCATCGCCCTGCTGGTGTTCCTGGTAGTAACCCTGGCTGCCTTCGCCGCCCTGAGCTTATTCGACCAGCGCAAATCACGGGCTCGAACTCTTCGCGACCGCCTCTCCTCATCCCAAAAGCCCGACGAAGCTCCGGTTGACGTCGCCCTGCTGCGCGACGAAATGCTGAGCCGCATCCCGGCCTTCGACACTCTGCTGCGCCGCTCCGAACGCGTCACCATTCTCCAGAAGATGCTGAGTCAGGGAGAGGTCAACGTTCGCGCCGGAAATTTTCTTCTGTTTTGCCTGGTGTCGTCGGTGGTCTTTGGATTGGCCTTCATGCTGGCTGGCGGCAACCCGCTTTTCGGATGGGCCGGCCTGGTGCTGGGTTTCTTCATCCCCTACGCCTATGCCTCGCACCGGCGGGCGAAACGTTTTCAGCGTTTTGAGGA
>JAYTFO010000247.1:0-8862 GCA_043734305.1 Acidobacteriota bacterium
GTGGGAAATCTTCTGATCGGCCTGCTCGTTTCGGCCATCAGTGTGGTGATTTTCTGGCTGCTGGGGGTCCCGTTTTTTTACTTCATTGGATTCGCCAGCGGATTCCTCAGCCTGGTGCCCTATCTGGGCCTGGTGCTGGCGATGGTGCCGCCGATTCTGGTCGGCCTGGGACAACTGGACCCCGGCAACTTATTTGCCGTCGCCGTCGTGGTCATTCTGCTGCACCTTTTCGCGCTCAATGTTCTCTATCCGAAAATGCTGGGCAGCCGCCTGAAACTGAATCCGCTGGCCGTCACCATCGCGCTGCTGTTTTGGGGATGGATCTGGGGCGCTATCGGATTGTTGCTCGCCATTCCTATCACGGGCGCGCTGAAAATCATCTTTGACCACGTGGAGTCGATGAAGGCGTTTGCAGCCTGGCTGGGAGAGTAGGGCGATCGCAGAAGTGGCGGCCTGCCAAATTGTCCCGCGGAATGAATTGCCACACTGATATTTGGTAAAGGGTTAACCTCTGCAATCTGACCTCTCACCTCTCACTGCTTTACAATCCTCTCGTGCCTGACAAAAAACCATTCCGTCTCACGGAGTCCGTAAAAGCTGCGGGTTGAGCGTCCAAGCTGAGTCCGGCGGTGCTGGACACGGTGCTTGGGAAATTAGCCCGGCAACAGGACCCGAATGTGCTCGTCGGCTTCGATCATGCCGACGACGCCGGTGTGTATCAACTCACGCCTGAGCAGGCGCTCGTCCAGACGGTGGATTTTTTTACGCCCATCGTCGACGATCCCTACACCTTCGGCCAGATCGCCGCCACCAACTCCTTAAGCGATGTCTATGCGATGGGTGGAAAGCCGATCACTGCGCTGGCGCTCGTCTGTTTCCCCGACAAAGCCGACCTCGAAATCCTGGAACGCATCCTGGCCGGCGGTTTGTCGAAGATGATCGAAGCCGGATGCACCGTCATCGGTGGCCACAGCATCCGCGACGAAGAAACCAAGTTCGGATACTCCGTCACCGGCGTGATTCATCCGCAGCGCGTGCTGGCAAATAAAGGCGCGCGGCCCGGCGACCGCCTGCTGTTCACCAAAGCGTTAGGCACCGGCGTGATCTCAACGGCCATCAAGAAAGGCACCGCCAAACAAAGCTGGATCGACGCCGCCGTGAAATCCATGACCACGCTGAACAAGACCGCGGCGGAAGTAATCACCGGAAGCGGCGGCGCGAACGACCAGCGACGAACGACCAACGGCGCCTTCGCCGTTCACGCACTCACCGACGTCACCGGCTTCGGCCTCATCGGCCACGCCCGCGAGCTGGCGCTCGCTTCCGACGTGAGCCTCGTCTTGCACGCGGGAAGAATCCCACTGCTCGAGGGCGCACTCGACTGCGTCCGCGCCGGCAACATTCCCGGTGGATTGACGAACAATCGCGATTTCGCCGAGTGCATGGTGGAATACGAAGATGAAATCTCCGAGGAAGTAAAAGCGATTCTCTTCGACCCGCAAACTGCCGGCGGATTGTTAATCTCGGTGGCCGCTGACGATGCGACTGCACTCACCCACGCTCTTCAAGTCGCCGGAGTGCCCGCCGTGGAAATCGGCGAGGTGCTGCCTCGCACCAAGCCGCTGATCAGCATCTCCTAGCGTTGTGCGTGCTCACTAAGCGCTGTCATCCTGAGCGGAACATGTGGAGTCGAAGGCCCCCTGCGACGTATGCGCGACGATCCTAGCTGCAGGGAGTTCTCCCAGTGCTCAGTGCGCGGGGAGAATTCCCTGAAGCTGCGTTGTAAGTGTCGGCTTGCCCGGGGTCCTTCGACTGCGTGATCGTCCACTTCGCGGACGATCACTTCGCTCAGGATGACAGTTCTAGCCATGATCCAGTTAACGCGTTGGATCGTGACACGCTCTGTTTTTCCGCTAGAGGAATCGCAGCCGGCCGTTGCGGACCCGCCTATCCTTGAACATGTTGGATGGTCTGCCAGATTACAGCCAGATGATGATCGTCATGCTCCGCGACAAAGTACAAATGGTCGACCAACCGCATGGGCTGTTTCAGGCGTGGATGCAGCATCGCCCGGGCAAACAATTCTGCGTCCACCGTCTCCACACGCTTCACCAGCCGCGCGCGCGCGTCGCGGAACTCTCGCAGAATTTCAGCTAGCACGCGCGAATTATGATTCGCTTCGTGGGTCTTGCGATTCTTCAGATCCGCCACGGTGAGTGCAGAACCGCCCGCCAGATAGTCGTCCACCCGAGCCATCCACAACGACTCAAGATCGAGCAGATGTCCCGCCTGCTCCTGCGCCGACCATTTTTCTTGTGGCTTTGAGATCAGCAGATCGCGCGGCGCGCCGCGAACAAGTTCTTCCAACCGTGCCGGCGTGCCCCGCAAGCGCGTACACAGGTTCGAATGTAACTCGATCGGAAACGTGAACTCGAACTTCCTCTCAAACCAGATGGGTGCTTGATTCATGGATGCTCCGAAGTTTACTGCACACTGAAGATGAACCTCAGAATCGTTTCGATTCGCTCTCTTTCCGCATCCTGCACGGTCTGCCTTCATCGATTAAACTGAACATCGCCGATCGATTTCTGATTCAACCGCCGCACCCTCGCAAGGAGCATTCATGAAGACCCGCCAACTCGGCCGCACCGGCCTCCAAGTTTCCGCCCTCGGCCTCGGATGCATGGGCATGTCGGAGTTTTACTCCGGCCGCGACGACGAGGAATCGATCGCCACGATTCATCGATCACTCGAACTCGGCATGACTTTTCTTGATACCGCCGACGTCTACGGACCACACAAAAACGAAGAGCTGATCGGGCGTGCCATCAAGGGCCGGCGCGATGAGGTAATTCTGGCGACTAAGTTCGGGATCGTCCGCGATTCGACAAATCCACAAGTGCGTGGTGTCAACGGCAAGGCCGACTACGTAAAGCAATCGTGCGAGGCCAGCCTCAAGCGCCTCGACACGGATCGCATTGATCTTTACTACCAGCACCGCGTCGACCCCAACACGCCGATTGAAGAGACCGTCGGCGCGCTTGCCGAACTGGTCGAAGAAGGCAAGATTCGCTACATCGGACTTTCTGAAGCGAGCGCCAGCACTCTGCGCCGCGCCGTGAAAGTGCATCCCATCGCGGCTCTGCAGACCGAGTATTCGCTCTGGACGCGCGATCCCGAACCAGAAATTCTTCCCACCTGCCGCGAGCTGGGGATCGGTTTCGTCGCTTACAGTCCGCTGGGCCGTGGCTTTCTCACTGGTCAGTTCAAGAAGTTCGAAGATCTTGAACCCGACGACTATCGCCGCTTCTCGCCGCGCTTTCAGGGAGAAAACTTCCAGAAAAATCTCGACCTGGTCAAGCAAGTGGAACTGCTCGCGCTGGAGAAAGATTGCCAGCCCTCCCAACTCGCACTGGCGTGGGTGCTGACCCAGGGCGACGACGTCGTCCCCATCCCCGGCACCAAGCGCCGCAACTATCTTGAAGAGAACGCCGGCGCGCTGGAGATCGACCTGACGATCGACGACCTTCGGCGCCTGAACGAAGCCTTTCCCGCAGGCGCCGCCGCAGGCTTGCGCTATCCCGAACACATGATGAACCTGGTCAACAGGTAAGGGAATTGGAGAAGGAAGAAGTCAGATTGCAGAAGTAAAGTCCTCATCAAGAAGAGCACTTCACTTCTGCAATCTGACCTCTAACCTCTGCAATCGCCTTACGCGGCGACCTTTGCCTGACGCCGCGCTTCGATTCCATCCAACGCACGCCACAGCGCTTTCGCCGCACTCTCAGCAGCGACGAGAGCCTTTTCGGCCGCTTCGGGATTGGCCTGAACCCGCTTCTCCAGTTGCTTCCGCCAAACCTGCGAGTGATAAACATCGGCCGTTGTGTGCAGCGTGAAGTAGCTGCGAGTCTTTTCGTTGGCGCCATACAATTCGCGCAGGCCGCGATCTTTCTCCGCGGCAACGCGTGGCACCTGCGATTCGTAGGCGTAGAGCGCCGCCAGCGCTTCTTCCGGAGTGCCCTCGCTCGCCACGTCCTGGAAGTGCGCGATCAGTTCTCGAATTTCCGCGATCGGCTGGCGATGCGGAAGGCGCCGCCCTCCCATGCCCTCGACGAAATCAAGCCACAGTTCTGCATGTGAAGTCTCGGGCTCGCCGAAGGAATTTTCGCCGCCCTTTTCGTCGGTCATGTTCGCGAGCACGGCCCGGCGCAAATCGCCTTCTTCCAACCGCAGGCCCAGTTCCGCCAGATACATAGGGAACGCTTCCACGTGATGGTAGTAGTCCTCGGCATACTCGCGCAGATCGTCGCGCGTCAGTTCGCCCGCCGCCCACGCTTTGTAGAAAGGATGGCAAAGCAAGTCATATTGATGAATGCAGTCGTCTAAACGAGAGAGAAAAACATCGCAGTTCATAATCACCTCGAACAACAACCGATTTTACGGGGTTGGACGCTGGCTGACAAGGTGGGATGTAGCCCGTCGGTGCTGCCATTTCTGCAGAGGGACAACCCATGAAGCAAAGATGAAGAAAGGGGGAGCCCGCATCCGCCCAGATCGAACATTGCTACAATCTAGATACTGGTCTCCCGCCCTGGATTGTGGGTCCCGTAACATGCAACCCTTCAACGAACATTTCGACGTAGTGGTAGTCGGCGCCGGCCATGCTGGATGCGAGGCTGCGATGGCCTCCGCCCGCATGGGATTGAAGACCGCACTCTTCACTCTGAACATCGATCTGATCGCGCAGATGTCCTGCAATCCGGCCATCGGCGGTATCGCCAAGGGACATCTCGTCCGCGAAGTGGACGCGCTCGGCGGCATCATGGGCGAAATCACCGACGCCGTCGGAATCCAGTTTCGCCTCCTCAACACCTCCCGCGGCCCCGCCGTCTGGTCGCCGAGAGCGCAGTGCGACAAACAAGCCTACCGCCTGAAAATGCGCGAACTGCTCGAAGCGCAACCAAATTTAAGCATCAAGCAAGCAGAAGTGGCGGACGTAATTCTGGAGGAGCAGTCGGAGGAAGCGTCGTTGGTCGTTCGTCCTTCGTCGTTCGCTGAACCTCTTCAGGACTGTCATCCCGAGCGAAGCGAGGGACCTGCATTTGCGAACCGCGAACGACGAACAGCGAACGACCTTCCCAACGACCGCATCATCCGGGGCATAGCCCTCCGCGACGGCCGCCGCGTTTCCGCTGCCGCCGTCATCATCACCACCGGCACTTTTCTCAACGGCCTCATTCATTGCGGCGAGCAGCAATATCCGGCAGGACGATCCGGCGAACCGAACGCCGTCTTACTCGGAGAAGCATTAAAAAATCTTGGCCTGCGCGGATGCCGTTTGAAGACCGGCACTCCTCCCCGTCTCGACGGACGCACCATCGACTGGTCAAAGTTCGCAGCCCAGCCCGGCGACGCCGACCCCACGCCTTTCAGTTTTCGCACCAAGCGCGTCGCTCATCACGACGATCAAGTCCCCTGTTACATCGCGTTCACGACGGAAGAAACGCATCGCATCATCCGCGAGAATGTTCATCGCTCGCCGATGTATAGCGGACAAATTCAGTCCATCGGCCCGCGTTACTGTCCGTCGATCGAAGACAAGATCGTCAAGTTTCCCGACAAGCTCACCCATCAACTTTTTCTCGAGCCCGAGGGCCTGAACACACACGAGATTTACGTGAACGGCATGAGCACTTCGCTGCCGATCGACGTGCAGCTTGCGATTCTCAAGTCCATCCCCGGCCTCGACACCGCCGAGATGATGCGGCCCGGCTACGCGATCGAGTACGACTCCATCGATCCCACGGAATTACACCGCACGCTCGAGACGAAAAAAATCTCAGGCCTCTTCCTGGCCGGCCAGATCAACGGCACCTCGGGATACGAAGAAGCCGCTTGCCAAGGAATCATGGCCGGAATCAACGCCGCGCTGAGAGTAAAGAAGCAAGCGCCCTTGGTCCTCGACCGCACCGAGGCCTATACCGCGATTTTGATCGACGACTTGATCTCCAAAGGCACGAACGAGCCCTACCGCATGTTCACGTCGCGCGCCGAGTTCCGCCTCCATCTGCGCATCGACAACGCCGACCGTCGCCTCACTCCCCACGGCCGCCGCGTCGGCCTGATCTCCGACGAAGCCTGGGCCGACTTTCAAGCCAAGCAGCAACGCCTGGATGAAATGCGTTCGCTCTTGGAGAAGACGCGCCTCACAGCGGACATGAGCGAAAATATCTGCGCTCCAGCCCCGGAGGGGCGACCTACATTAGCCCAGCGCTTCAGCGCTGGGAATGGCGACACTCCCGACCAAGTCCCGGAGGGACGGCCCACGCGCCCCGACTTATCCGACATCCTGCGCGCCACCGTAGGCCAACCACTAGCTCAAATCCTGAAGCGCCCGGAGGTCTCAATCTTGCAATTAATTCCCGCGTTGCGAGAAATGGCTCCGGACCTTCTCGCCCGATTTTCCCCCGTGACCTCTGTGCCCCCTGGGGTTGAGATTTCTGCGTCCCTACGCAACGAACTGAAGTCTCTCGAAATAGAAATCAAATACGCCGGCTATCTCGACCAGCAGCAACGCGCCATCGACCGCCTGAAGAAATCCGAGCAGCGCCGCATCCCGGACTGGTTCGACTACCGCGCCGTCAGCGGACTCTCGCGAGAGATGCAGGAAAAGCTCGGCCACGTCACCCCGCAAACTCTCGGCCAAGCCTCCCGCATTCCCGGCGTAACTCCGGCCGCAGTTTCCCTGATTAACGTCTTCATCGAAATCCAAGCGAAGCGCCGCGAACAGGCAGCCGCGCTGTAACAGGTTGGACCTGAGTTACTCATAGAAATAGAAGTTCGCCATACTCCTCCCGTGAACCGGATTACCTGCCATTGGATATTCGGCGCGGGTGTATTCGCGACCCGCATCCGTCGACCCGCGATCACTCTTGCACAAACCTCAGACCCGGAACCAGACGAACCACCTTTCGAGAAATAGCCGGCACGCTAACCACAGAGTTCGCAAAGAACCTTCTAACGCTCGCCCCAGCTATGATCCTGAATGTGACGGCAAGTCCCGACATACGTCCCGCCATCTCGAGCCGGAAGCGCTTCCTCCCCACCCGCCGGATCTTTGTTCGATGGCTTGTCATCGGTGTGGCGCTTCTTTGGTCGCTGGCGGCGCTCACCCTTCTGGCCGCCCGCTGGATCGACCCGCCGACAACCGCGGTGCACATGCAGCGCCGCGTACAGTCCTGGATTCATGGCACGCCGTATCACGAGCGCTATCGATTCATTCCGCTCAACCAGATTTCGCCCGACCTCCAGCACGCCGTAGTCGCTGCCGAGGACGCGCGCTTCTACCAGCACCACGGCTTCGATTGGCACGAGATCCAAATCGCCGCCGAAGACGACATGGATGGCGGCCGCTCTCGCGGAGCCTCCACCATCACCCAGCAACTGGTAAAAAACCTGTTCTTCGGAACCGGCCGCTCGATCCTCCGCAAAGGCGCGGAGGTCACACTGGTGCCGGTAGCCGAACTCGTCCTCGGCAAGCAGCGCATTCTGGAGATCTACCTGAACGTGGTCGAATGGGGCCCAGGCACTTATGGAGCAGAGTCGGCGTCCCATTACTACTACGGAACCGCAGCCCGGAATACCAACCGGCAACAGGCGGCACGGCTCGCTGCGATTCTGCCGGCTCCCCTGAAGCGACGGCCTGAGCGAATGAATGACTACAGCGCGCGCATCCTTGAGCGGATGCGCCAGATGGGTTGGTAATCGCGAGGAACATTGCACCAGTGCTGCGCCTGTAAAACCCGTTCCGCTAAGGTCAATGAGTGTAATCACGATTTTTCGCCAACCAACCGATTTAGGACCGCCCAACTGCTCTGCTCTCATTGACTTGCATGTTTCACCCACGTAAGATTCGCGCCAGTGATTGGCCAGATTATTTCGCACTACCGCATCATCGAGAGGCTCGGCGGCGGCGGCATGGGCGTGGTTTACAAGGCCGAGGACACTCGGTTGCACCGTTTCGTCGCCCTGAAGTTCCTGCCCGATGAGGTGGCGCGCGATCCGCAGGCCCTCAGCCGTTTCCAGCGAGAGGCCCAGGCTGCTTCCGCCCTCAACCATCCCAACATCTGCACAATTTATGACATTGGCGAAGAGAGCGGCCAGGCTTTCATTGCCATGGAATTCCTCGAAGGCATGACGCTGAAGCACCAGATTGGCAATCGTCCCATGGAACTGGAGACTTTGCTCTCGCTCGCCATTGAGATTGCCGACGCCCTCGATGCTGCTCATGCGAAAGGCATCGTCCACCGCGACATCAAGCCCGCGAATATTTTCGTCACCGCACGCGGGCACGCCAAGATTCTCGATTTCGGTTTGGCCAAGGTCGCTTCGCCGAGTGGTTTGTCGAGTCAGGTTGCTTCGGAGAATGCGCTGACTGGGAAAATCGACGACCAGTACCTCACCAGCCCAGGCTCGACCATGGGTACCGTCGCTTATATGTCGCCCGAGCAAGCCAAAGGCAAAGAGCTAGATGCGCGCACCGATCTGTTTTCCTTTGGCGCTGTGCTTTACGAAATGGCGACCGGGGCGTTGCCGTTCCGTGGTGAAACCTCAGCCCTGATCTTCAAGGCGATCCTTGACAGCCCCCCGGTCTCTGCCGTGCGCTTGAATCCCGACCTGCCAGTGGAATTGGAGCGGATCATCAACGGGGCGCTTGAGAAGGACCGCAACCTGCGCTACCAGCATGCTTCCGATATTTGCGCTGAACTGCAGCGTCTGAAGAGAGACAGCGGCTCCAGCCGGAACGCGGTCGCTGCGTCGGCAGCGCAAGTCACCCCGGTTGCGGCGCAGACGGCGGCCACT
>JAYTFO010000248.1:0-24017 GCA_043734305.1 Acidobacteriota bacterium
ACGCGTCGGCAACTCACCAAATTCCTCGTGCTGACCAGCCTTGGCATGTTTGTGGGGAATATCTGGATCCTCGTTCGTTCGATCTTTTACAAGGCTCCCATCTACCCGCAACAACCTGTAGCCCAACTTGGCGAAATTCCGTTGGGCGGAGTAAAACTGTTCAGCTACCCGACAAAAGAAGACCACTGCATTATGATCCGGACGGGCAAGGACGAATACGTAAGCTACAGCCAGAAATGCACTCACTTGTCATGCGCTGTGTACTATTCGCAGGCGGAAAATAGGCTGGAGTGCCCATGCCATAACGGCTTCTTCTCGATCAAAGACGGCGCCGTCCTGCAAGGTCCCCCGTCACGCCCGCTGCCGCGCATCGTTCTCGAAGCCCGTGGGGAGCAATTGGTTGCTATCGAGGTAAAAGGTTAACTCTCATGCGGACTTCGAACGAACTACCTCCTCAAAATCGTGGCCTGACAGCCATCGCGGGAGCAATGTCTTTGATTGCCATTCTGTTGATCGTTCAAATCTGGTTATTGAGCGCTACTCTTGAGTCCTTTCTCAGCGGAAATCGTCATACTGCGCTACCAGCGGCCATATTCTCCGGAGTCATGTTCTTGATCGCTCTGGGTCTCTATGCGTTTGTCGATCGCATCGATTCGGGGGTTCGCAGCTCTAGCAAAGGTACTTAACTCCTTCCTTTGGCAAACCGGAGACTATTTACCCTCCGATCTTTGCGCAAGTGATCCGAACGAATCGATGAGATGAGTTCTAGTCTGGGCATTCGGGCTGAGGTTTACTCGCCAGGGTATCTCCGCAGGAAAGCGGTAACAAAACGCCCGATCTGAAAAAACCTTCTAGACCATACCTCAATCCGCCCAAGCGCCCACCGCTCACAGCCGACCAAAAAACGAGGCTCCCTTTTTGTGCCTATATTGTGCTTATACAACAGGGCTTGGGCTGAGAACTGTCGTCCCTCCGATGCCCGTCAAGGAGCAACCATGCAAAAAGGAAGTCTCATTCGTTCTTCGCGTCGTCGAGGACCCGATGTTTGGGAGTACCGCTGGAGAGAATCTTGCTCCGGACAAAGAAGAAAGCATCGCAGAATCGTTATCGGGACGCTCGATACTCTGAAAGACGAATCGGCGGCATTGAAGTCGATCGCGGCATTGAAGAGAGACATCAATATCAATGATGGCCGATTGAGGACAAAGCCGTTGGGACTTGGGGAGCTGGTAGCGCACTATCGGCAGAAGGAACTCGCCACTGACAACGAGTGGAAGACGTTATCAACGAGGACCACATACGAGGGCTACCTCAGAAAGTGGATCGTGCCGAGATGGGGATCGACCAATCTCAGCGGAATCAGGGCAGTCGAAGTTGAGATGTGGCTTCGGACGCTTCCACTCGCCCGAGCTAGTCGCACCAAGATTCGGAATCTGATGAGCGTGCTCTTTAACCACGCGAGACGACACGACTTCACCGACCGCAATCCCATCACTCTTGTCCGCCAGAGCGCAAAGCGGCGCACTGTACCAGTAGTGCTGCTGCCTTCTGAAATCAACCGACTAGCTTACAGTCTGCGTGACCGAGAGAGGACTCTTGTTCTCTTAGCTGCGGGTACGGGCCTTCGCATGAGCGAATTGTTCGGTCTAAAGTGGGGAGACGTCGACTTCGCTGGAAAGCAGGTGAGCGTCCTGCGATCTATTGTCAAACAGGCAGTCGGCCCGTGCAAAACAGAAGCATCCCAAAAGCCGGTTCCACTGGATCCACGTTTGGTTCGGACTCTTCGTGCTTGGCGTCGCACTGCCCGTTTCCGTCAACCGACGGACTGGGTTTTCGCCAGTCCAGTCCGCCAGGGGAAGTTTCCCTTCTGGGGACAGGCCCTTTTGCGACATTACATCCGGCCAGCTGCGGCAAAAGTGGGCATCACCAAACGAATCGGCTGGCATACCTTTCGGCATTCGTATTCAACGTTGCTGAAGGCAAGTGGAGCGGACATAAAGGTAATGCAGGAACTGCTTCGCCATGCGTCGACACGCGTGACACTGGACACGTACACGCAGGCTGTAACGCCGGCGAAGCGAGCGGCTCAAACCGCGGTCGTGAGACAGTTCTTTCCGAATGCAAAGACTGCTTAGGAAACCGCCGCCTAATTAATGATGTGAATTGCTACGGAAACTTGTGCCTTTTTGTGCCTACGAGTTTTCGAGCAAACAGCTGGAAGTTGTTGGTTCTAAACTGGCGTCCCCGACGGGATTTGAACCCGTGTTACCGCCGTGAAAGGGCGATGTCCTAGGCCAGGCTAGACGACAGGGACGCTTCTTGTTGCAGTGGATTTGAGGCTGGCAGAACTTATAGTAACAGGCGCCTTTTTTCGCTGTCAAAGATGCAGGGCCTCAAGAACTGCACCGGAGCAACGAAGTGGTCAGTCTGCGTTCTTCCTCAGTGCGTGCGCGGAGTGCTCGCCGCTCGCCTGTGAATTTGCCATTAGAATGGTCGGATGGCAGATTCCCTCTATCTCAGCCTCTGGTTTCCCAGTTTCGACGAACCGGAGATATTGCCGCGCGCTGTCAGCGTGTTGCGGCAATTTTCATTTTCGGCACGGCGTCCCGGCGTGACGTATGTTGCGGTTCACCCGGTTTCGTGGAATGAACCTACGATTCTGGAGCAGCGCTTTCAGTTGGGCATCACTCCGGAGCAAGCCGCTGGGGTTGCGGTGGAGCTTCTCCATGAGGATTACGCCTACGTTTTCGAGGCGTATTGGGATCTCTGGTCGCCTGCGGCACGTGGCGGGGATTGGGTGGAGACGCCGACGCTGGTGCGGTTCATCGCGCAGGGAGCGCAATTTGAAGAGGGCGCCGCGGCCGAGACTGGACACATTCAGGTTGACTTCGGGTTGGACGCACCGTTCCTGTACGAGGAACTCGCACTGACTTCGGAAGCCGAGGACCGCGTAAAGGGCAATGTGCAGAAGCTTGTCCAGTTCACGGCACTGTTGGAGAAAAACGCGGACGCTACCGGACGACTGCTGTGGTCGGAGTCGGAAGAGAATCTGGCACAGAAATTAATTGCGCGCCTGCAGCGAGTCAACTGACCAACCGCAGGGGGCGCGCAGAGATGTCGTTGATACTCTCTGCGCCCTCCGTGTCTGTGACGCTTCTTATTTCGTGCTGCCGCCTTCCACGCTCAGCTTTTCTCTGGCGGCTGCCTGAGCGGCGGCGAGGCGCGCAGTCAGGACGCGGAACGGTGAGCAAGAAACATAATTGAGGCCGGTCTGGTAGAAGAACTCGACCGACGATGGCTCGCCGCCGTGCTCTCCGCAGATTCCTACCTTCAGAGTGGGACGCGTCCTGCGTCCCCGTTCGGTCGCCATCTTCACCAACTGACCTACACCTTCGCGATCGAGGACGGCAAATGGATCCTGCTTGATGATTCCCTTTTCGAGGTAGGTGGGCAGGATTTTATTTACATCGTCGCGTGAAAAGCCCCAAGTGGTCTGGGTTAGGTCGTTGGTGCCGAAGGAGAAAAACTCCGCTTCCTTGGCGATCTCACCGGCGATTAGAGCTGCGCGCGGCAACTCTATCATGGTACCGACCATGTACTCTATGGTGCGTCCCTTTTCTTTGAAGACTTCTTTCGCTACGCGGTTCACGATCTCCGTCTGGTTCGCCATTTCTTTGACTGTGGCGGTCAGCGGGATCATCACTTCGGGATAGACCTTGACACCGCCTTTGGCGACCGCAACGGCAGCTTCGAAAATGGCGCGCGCCTGCATCTCGGTAATCTCGGGATAAGTGATTCCCAGCCGGCAACCGCGATGCCCGAGCATCGGGTTGACCTCGTGGAGTTGCTCGACGCGGCTGAGCAGGTCTTTCAATCCCTTCAGTTTCGGCGACCTCGGTTTGGTGGCTTCCAGCACCGCGATCTCAACCATGAGATCTTCACGGCGCGGCAGGAACTCGTGCAGCGGCGGATCGAGCGTACGGATAGTGACCGGGAAGCCGGCCATGGCGCGGAAGACGCCGATGAAGTCGGCCCGCTGCATGGGCAACAGTTTCTTCAGCGCATCGCGCCGCGCGAGTTCCTGGGCGCGCTGCTTGACGTCGGATTGGGAACTCGGCTCCAACTTGTTGAAACTTAACCGCGTCCGGTGTTTCCGGTTGTGCTCAGCGAGAGCCGCCGGGATGTACTTTTTTTCACGAGCTAGAATCATGGCGCGCATGTGCGGGAGTTTCTTCTCGCCAAAAAACATGTGCTCGGTGCGGCAGAGACCGATGCCCTCGGCGCCATACTTCCTCGCATTGATCGCATCGCGCGGAATGTCGGCATTGGCACGGACTTTCATCGTGCGGAAGGGTTCCACCCAACTCATGAACCTATCAAGCAGAATCAAGTCTTTCGGATCGGGTGGAACGGTATTGACCTTGCCTTTGATCACGCGCCCGGTGGATCCGTCGAGCGAAATCCAGTCCCCCTCCCTGAAAACTTGACCTCTGACGCGTATCTCCCGCTCTTTCTCGTCCACATCAATCTCCTGCGCGCCTGCAACGCAGGACTTCCCCATGCCACGCGTGACAACCGCAGCATGGCTGGTCATGCCGCCACGAGACGTCAGAATGCCCACGGCCGACACCATGCCGTGAAGATCTTCCGGAGAGGTCTCGGCACGTACCAGAATGACCGGATGTTTTTCGGTGCCGTGACCTGCCATCTTCACCGCATCGTTGGCAGTGAAGGCGATCTGGCCGACCGCGCCGCCCGGAGACGCCGGTAAGCCGTTCGCCAGCACGTTCTCAAGTTTCACGTCCTTTTCATCCAGCCGTGGAACGACAAAGTAAACAAGCTGGTCGGGCTCCGGGCGGAAGATCGCGTCTTCTTTCGTGATCAGGCCCTCTTCCACCATCTCGATGGCGATCCGCACTGCCGCCAGGCCGGCTCGTTTGCCGTTTCGCGTTTGCAGCATGTATAGCTTGCGGTTCTCGATCGTGAACTCGAAGTCCTGCATGTCCTTGTAATGACTTTCCAACCGAGTAGTGATCTCGCGGAGTTGCTTGAATACATCGGGCATGATCTTTTCGAGTTCGAGGATCGGAACAGGAGTGCGCACGCCCGAAACCACGTCTTCGCCTTGCGCGTTCAACAAGAATTCTCCGTAGAACTCTTTGGCGCCAGTTGAGGGATTGCGCGTAAAGCCGACGCCGGTGCCGCTCGTGTCGCCCAAGTTGCCGAAGACCATAGCTTGCACGTTGACGGCAGTCCCGAGCATGTCGTCGATGTTATTGAGGCGGCGATAGGTGTTGGCACGGTCGTTCTGCCAGGAGCGGAACACGGCGTCGCGCGACATCACGAGTTGCACATGCGGGTCCTGCGGAAAGTCCTGCTTGGTGTGCTTCTTGACGGCCTTCTTGTATTCCTCGATCACTTCCTTCAAATCTTTCGCGGTAAGGTCGGTGTCGAGCTTCGTTTTTCTTTGCTTCTTCTTAGCGTCGAAGATTTCTTCAAACACCGATTTTTCAATATCGAGTACCACGTTGCCGAACATCTGAATTAATCGGCGATAGGAATCGTAAGCAAAGCGCGGATTGTTGCTGCGTTTGGCCAGGGCTTCAACGCTCTGATCGTTGAGACCGAGGTTGAGGATAGTGTCCATCATGCCCGGCATGGAAAACTTTGCGCCCGAGCGCACGCTGACGAGCAGCGGATTATCGCCCTTGCCGAGTTTCTGGCCTTGCAGGCTTTCGAGCCGCGCGAGTGCCGCATCCATCTGGCTGTCTACATCTTTCGAGACCGCGTTCTTGCGCATGTATTCACGGCAAGCTTCGGTCTGGATGGTGAAGCCGGGAGGCACGGGGAGGCCGGCGTTGGTCATTTCGGCGAGTCCGGCGCCTTTACCGCCGAGGACGTCTTTCATCTTGCCGTGGCCATCCGCTTTGCCGCCGCCGAAGGAATATACATACTGCGTGGTCGCTGGTTTGGATTCGGTTGTTACCGCTTCTGGGAGAGTTGTAGTTGCCATTATGAGTCCTTTGAATTTTTAGATTCTTGTAGCGCCGGCGTCTCGCCGGCGGTCCTTGCGCCGCTTCGCGGCTACTTCTGGCCTTCTGTCACGATTTCGGAAAAATCGGCAATCGTGGAAAATTCCTTCACTAGTGTCTGCAAGAGCGCCAACCGATTGGCGCGCAGGCTGTCGTCATCGACCATGACCATGACTTTGTCAAAGAAAGCGTCGACTCTCTCTCTCACTGTCGATAATAGAAACAGTGCGTCACCGTATTCCTTCTTCTCGCGATGCACTTCTATTCTAGAGTGATTGGTCTCGATGTATGCCGCGAGGTTCTTCTCTTCAGGCGCCGAATCCGGCAGGTAGTTGAACTTCGCCGCAACAGTAGTTCCCTTCTCGCCCGCCTGTTTCAGGATGTTTTTCATCCGCTTGCACGCCGCTGCAATGGCTAGGAACTCTGGCATATGCAGGACATTCTTGACGGCCTCGGCCCGAGCGGATGCATCCACCACATCGTCGGCATCGGCTGCGAGCACTGCGTTGACCACATCGTAGGCATAGCCGTGCGCTTCCTTCAAATAAAACTCCAACCGCTCCCGGAAGAAGTTGCGGATGGAACCGGCGTAGTCGGCGTTCGAAAACTTCTTTTCGGCCTCGGAACCTTTATAACGAGCCCGGGCGTCGTTCATGATTTCCGATAGCCGAAATGGCAGCTTGTGCTCGGCGATTGTTTTTACGATGCCGTTGGCTTGGCGGCGAAGCGCGAACGGATCTTTCGATCCGCTGGGCACCAGGCCGAGTGCAAACATGCCGGCGAGGGAATCGGCCTTGTCGGCAATGGAGAGTACTGCGCCTTCAATGGTGCGCGGGACGCCGTCTTCCATCGACTCGGGCTTGTAGTGATCGTAGATGGCCTTGGCGACTTCCGCCTGTACTTCAGGTTTCAAATCGTCGTCGAGGGGCTGCACACGCGCATACAGTCCGCCCACGATTCCTTGCAGCTCAGTGAACTCTTTCACCAGTTCCGTTGTAAGGTCGGCTTTGGCGAGCAGCGCGGCTTTGTGTATGACGCCGGGCCGGACGGTCATGCCGGCTTGCTTGATCGTCTCACAGAGCCAACTGGCGAGGCGTTGGACGCGGATCGTTTTGTCGAAGTAAGTGCCGAGGTCCTTCTGGAACGTGACGTTCTTGAGTAGTTCGACGCGTTGACGAAGCGTTTGCTTCTGGTCGGTCTGCCAGAAAAAACGAGCGTCGTTGAACCGTGCGCGCAGGACGCGTTCGTTGCCGTGACGGATCAGGCCGTGACTGTCGTCGCCGGTGTTGAGCACCGCAAGAAAATGCGGCAGTAGTTTGCCGGCACCGTCCTCGATCGCGAAATATTTCTGGTGGTCGCGCATCACCGTGACCAGGACTTCTTGGGGAAGCTCAAGGAATTCAGGATCGAAGCTGCCAAGGATGGCCGTTGGAAATTCGGTGAGGTTGACGACGGTCGCCAGCAGCGGAATATCGTCGCGCCAGCGTGCGCCGGGGATGGTGCGGGTCGCGGCATCGAGGGCCTTGCGAATCACTTGCTCACGTTCGGATGCGCCCAGAACCTTGGCTCCGCGCATCGTTTCGACGTAGGCGCCGGGCTCGGAGATGGTGACGGTCTCGCTGCCGATGATGCGATGTCCGCGGGAAGTCTTGCCCGCAGCAATGCCGAAGACTTCCATCGGGACAATTTGCTCGTCGAGCATCGCAACCAGCCACCGTATTGGGCGCACGAACACCTCACCGCGTTTGCGCCAATACATAGTTTTCGGCCAGTAGAGCGATGCGATTTCCTTGGGCAGCGACTCGGCGATAATCTCGCCGGCGGAGCGCCCTTTGCGGGTGACGGTGGCGGCCAGGTATTTGCCCTTGGGAGTGCTGATTTTTTCCAGGCGGTTTACGTCGACACCAATCTTCTTCGCAAACGCATGCGCCGCAGGCGTAGGCTCTCCATCTTTATATGCAACCTGCGCGGACGGGCCAGTGAGTTGCTCGGTCAGATCCGGTTGAGCGGCGGGGATGCCGGGCACAAGCACCGCGAGACGTCGCGGAGTATCGAGATAGGTGATGTTGCCCGCAGGACTAAGGCGCTCGCGTTGCAGCAACGAGTTCAGGCGCTCCCGCAGTTCCTGGGAAGCGGCGGCAATCATGCGCGCCGGGATTTCTTCGCAACCGATTTCAAGCAGAAAATCTGGCATCAGGATACTAGTCTATCGTCTCAGAATTTCACGTCGGTGAATGTGAGCGCCGTCACAAAGCGGCTGCGAGCTGCGGGCTTCGAGCTAACAGCTCAAGCGCACCGTACTCGCCTTGCTCTGTGACCCCTGTGTCCTCTGTGGTCAGGCACTTACCCCACCGATGTCAACTTCTCTTTCTTCCCACGGGCCGCCGGTTCCGCGGTCTTCTCATTTTTCTTTTCGCTGCCGTACTGCTGATCCATCCAGGCTTTCGCAATACCGACAGCAAGAGCGCGCACTCGGGCAATTACACCCACGCGCTCGGTAACTGAAATCGCGCCGCGGGCGTCGAGAATATTGAAGTAGTGCGAACACTTCAGGCAGAGATCGTAGGCTCCGAGGAGCGGGAATCGGGACTTCTCGCGAACAAATCCGTCGCCCGCACCCGGCTCACTGCTCAGCCGCCGACTTAACTCCAAATCTTTGTGCAAGACCCCGTAATGTTCAATCAGCGCTTTACACTCGGCTTCGCAGAGTTCGAAGTGCCGCCACGCGGATGGAACGTCCGCCGCCTCAAAGTTGTACACCGAGAACTGCTGCTCGTCGGCGAGGCGAACATCTCCATACTTCACTTCCCCGCCCGTGACCGGATCGCGCGCCCAGATGATTTCGTAAATCGAATCTACGTCCTGAAGAAACGCGCACAGACGTTCCAGTCCATACGTAAGTTCGGCGGAAATTGGATCGAGATCGACGCCGCCGCACTGTTGAAAATATGTGAACTGGGTGACTTCCAGGCCGTCCAGCATCACTTGCCATCCGATACCCCATGCGCCGAGCGTGGGCGACTCCCAGTTGTCTTCTTCGAACTTGATGTCGTGTTGGCGCAGGTCAATCCCGACTGCCGCGAGTGATTCAAGATAAAGTTCCTGCACATTCTCCGGCGGCGGCTTCAGAATGACCTGCAATTGCAGGTGTTTGAAGAGGCGATTGGGATTCTCTCCGTAGCGGCCATCAGCGGGACGGCGCGAAGGTTGTACGTACGCGACTTTGTAAGGATTCGGTCCGAGCACGCGCAGGAAAGTCTCTGGAGCCATGGTGCCAGCGCCAACTTCGACGTCGTAAGGCTGCTGCACGATCGCTCCGCGCTCGGCGAAGAACGCCTGGAGCTTGAGGATGAGCTCCTGGAAAGTCGGCGGATTGGGTTTGGATGAAGTCATGATGAACCCAGCTCTTAGCTTTTAGCCTTTAGCTCTTAGCTCTTAGCTCAGAACGTTGACATCATGAGCTAATGGCTAAGAGCTAATAGCTATCTTTTTAGATTTTCTCCAGCATCCCCGCGGTCACCAGTTTCTTCTCCAGGTGTCGCTCCAAAATCTGGAGAAGAAATTTGCGGAGGTCGGCGGCCACTACTTTCGGCCAGTCGATCTCGGCGAAATCCGAAACGCGCGAGCGCAACATCTGGGCTGCGATCTTGCGCGACTCCGGCGACATCTCCGACGACGCGATGCGCTTATCGTCGATGCAAACCAAGCCGTCGGCTAACGCGTGATAAAACGCCCGGCTGCCGTTCAGCGGTCGTCCGCAGACCTGGCACTCGGACAACTCGGGCAAAAAGCCCATCAGCCGCGTCATCCACAGCTGAAAGTAGGTGAGCGGCATCCACAGCTTTGCGCCGCGCAGTTCTTGCAGCACTGACAACGTTAACCGGAATACGGCGTCGCTGGCTTCGCGATCCGGCAGCAACTCGTCCAGCAATTCTGCCACGTGCCCGAGGGCGACGGCTCGCGGATAACTGACCTCGGTGGCCATCGGCGACTCGATCACTTCGCAGGAATCGAGCCGAACTAACTCCTGCCGCTCGCGCTCGTCGTAAAACGCCCGCACATAGGTGAGCGGCTCAAGCGCACCTCCGAAGCGGCGTTTCGACTTCTTGGCCGCGCGCGCCACTCCTTTTACTTTGCCTTCCAGTCGAGTGAAGAGCGTCACCAGCAAATCAGACTCGCGCAACGGATACGTGCGCAGAACGATTGCCTCCGACTCCTTCAGCGCCATGAAAGCCCAGCAGAGTAATCACTGATTGTAGCGGAAGCGTTGTTGGATGGAAAGTTAACCGGTCGGCTTCGAGCTACGAGCTTCGAACGACCGTCATCGGCCTCGTCGATCTGTTTCCCGTGAGGCCGCCTGAATACTCTCTCGTGTTGGTTGGCTCGCAGCTCGAAGCTGTCCTACCGCCCGAAATACTTCGCGTTCTTCTCGGTGTATTCTTTCCACTTTTCCGGGAGGTCGTCGAGCGCGAAGATCGCCGACACGGGGCAGACGGGAACGCAGGCGCCGCAATCGATGCACTCCACCGGATCGATATACAACATGGGCTCGACGGCGAATTTGTCGGAGTCTTTCTTGGGATGGATGCAATCCACCGGGCAGGCGTCAACACAGGCGGAGTCTTTGGTTCCAATGCAGGGTTCGGCAATTACGTAGGCCATAAAATCAACGGCTCCTAAGGGTCTGGGAGGGACATCTGAACCTGTGATTCTAACAAGAATTAGGCAACGATGCGAATCGAGTTCGCAATCGCCGATGAGCTTTGCTATATTCCTTGGCCATGCCAGAAGTGACCGCGTTGCCCGGCTCCGGGGAAGCCGTAATCCCAGTCCGGATTGAACCACCCCGATCGCCCGGCAAGTATCGACAGTTCTTGGCAGCACTGATCTCAGGAATCGTGCCGGGCTCTGGTCAATTGATGCTGGGCGCCAAGCCAAAAGGAATTTTGCTACTGGCACTTTTCGGATTGTTCATCCTCGCGATGTGGCCCCTCAGGCTTTTACAGACATATGCTGGCTATGTCTGCTCAGTAATCATATTGCTGGTCCTCACTCTTTATGCCGCTTTGAATGCCTTACTTCAGTCGCTTGGCCCGACGTCTCATCGAACATCGAGATGGTGGGTGCTTGTATTCGTGCCAATTGGAATTCTGTGTTGTTCGCTGGACTACAAGCTATTGACTCGTGCCTCCGGATTTCGTGCCTTCACGATCCCTTCGGCTTCGATGGAGCGCACACTGGTTGTCGGAGACTCCATTGTCTCGGACATGCGTTACTATCGCAGCCACGATCCAAGCCGTGGTGACCTGGTCATCATCTATCGAGGAAAAACCTATTGGATAAAGAGGATTGTCGCGATCGGCGGCGACATCATCCAGGGATTCGAAGGTGTGATCATTTTGAACGGGAAAGTGCTCACCGAGCCATATGTCGAGCATATCCAGGTTCGTTCGCAGCTACCCGAACTCAATACTTTTGGCCCTGTCAAAATTCCGGCTGGAGAGTATTTCGTGATGGGCGACAACCGCGACGTTAGCTACGATAGCCGCTCCCACGATTTCGGCTTGTTACAGGCCGATATTATCGTCGGCAAGCCGCTCTACATTATTCGTTCGAGCGCCGCCCGTATCGGAACGAGCCTTCACTAGCACTCGGTAGGACATCAGACAGCAGCTAAGAGTTCTGTTGCTTCGTACTCCACGATGTATCCCGCGACCGCACTGGCGGCGACTGTTAAAGGCGACGCCAGGTACATCTGGCCGGGCCCGCTGCGGCCGGGGAAGTTGCGGTTCTGGGCGCTGATGACGATTTGGTCGGGGCGGGTGGAGACGCCGGGGCCGGCATTGATACAGGCGCCGCAGCTGGGCTCGATCACGTGCGCTCCGGACTTTTCGAAGATCTCGATGTAGCCTTTGCGTTTGCAATATTCGCGAGTTTCTTGCGAGCCGAACTGAATCCAGAAATTTACGTTGGGGGCGACGCGCTTGCCTTGCTTCAGGGCGTCGGCGAGGACGGCGGCATACATGTCCATGTCTTCGTTTTTGCCGGCGGTGCAGGTTCCGCCGTAGGCGATTTCAATCGGCACGGGCATGTGTATGTCGCGAATGTACTTGCCGTTGCCGGGGTCTCCGGGAGTGGCGACCATGGGCGTAATCTCGGCGGCGTCGAGTTCGATGACTTGCGCGTATTCGGCGTTGGGATCGCTTTGCAGGCCTGCGATCATCGTCTCCGCTTCGGTGCGCTGCATGCCGCGACGCTCCATCAGAAACTCAACGACTTTTTCGTCGGGTGCAACGATGCCGGTGAAGCCTCCGATTTCGGCGGCCATGTTGGTCATGGTGGCGCGCTCGTCCACGGAGAGCGCTTCGACGGCTTCTCCGGCGTACTCCATCACTTTGGCTAAAGCCTTGCCGCTGCGCACATAGTCGAGCGCGAGAATCTTCAGGATGAAATCTTTGGCCGTGACATTGGGATGCTTCTTGCCTCGGATCACGATCTTCACCGACTCGGGAATTTTCACGCGGACGTCTTTGGTGATCCACGAATTGAAAACGTCAGTGGTGCCGATGCCGAAGGCAATGCAGCCGATAGCCCCGACGTGCGGCGTATGCGAATCGGAGCCGACGTTGACTTGTCCGGGCAAGGCGTAGGTCTCGAGCATGACGGAATGGCAGATGCCCTCGGAGCCTTTGCGGTCGGTAAGTTCGCCGTGCAGCTTGATTCCCTGCTGCTTCGCGAAATCCGCTTGCTTGAACTTGAGTTGCGTGGCGAGGTCGAGCAGCCCCATCTTCTTTTTTTCTTCCGAGATGACTTCATCGAGAAACGTAAGGTGATCGCGAAAAAAACGAATGCTCGACGCGTCATTCACGGGGACGTCTTTGCCGACATTCTGCTCGTAGAAAATCGCGGCCATCGGAGTAACGTATTCGTGGCTGAAGCGGAGGTCGACGCGCGTGAATCCAGTATCGCCGGGCTTCACGGCATCGACTCCGACCTCGCCCTCAGGCGTGAGCATGTGCTTGGCAAAGATTTTCTCTGCCAGCGTCATCCCCCGTGTGGGGCGGACACTCTTGTCCGCCGCTTTGATCGCCGGCAAGAATACTTTCTTCTGCAAGCGCGCGACATTAAACGGGAACAGCCCGCCATACTCAATCACCTGCCGGGTAATCTCGTCCTCGCCGGTGGTGAATTCACTGAGCGGAATTTCTTCTCCGGAGCGGATGCGATCGATCAACGAGAAATTTGTCGAGGTCAGCAGGCCGAGGTTCTGGCAATTCTGCTTGTAGATGCGTTCTATGTTTTCGGCGATCGCGACCTGGATTCCCGCACACATTTCCGCGTACGGGGACTGCTCGCGGCTGGAGCCTTTGCCGCGGCGCTTGCCGCTGACGGAGCAGACGAAGCCGCCCTTCTTCACATCGGAGCGCCCGATCGGATGCACGGCCCCGCATTTCAATCCGAGGTAGGGGATCTCGCCCAGCGTCTGATCGAAATAGAAACAGTAATGGGCGGGCGTGATCTCGTCAGTCGAAATGTCATCGCGAAGTTTGGGATTGTTGGCGGGATTCTTGGTGTCCCACGGCAAGTCTGCGCCAGCCAGTTGCTGTTTGATGAGGTCGGGATCTTGGGTGAGAAACAGAATGCGTCCCTGGAGGTGGACTTTGTCAGGGCGCTTACTAATTTTGCGTTCTAGAAGAGAGGTGTTCACTGGATTTCCGCTGCTCAAACAAATTCTTAACCACAGAGGGCACAGAGGTCACAGAGGAAAACCGGCCCACGTCTTTTATATTGTACTGCCTAAGGACTTTCTGATTGCGAAGCACACCTAGTGGCACCATGCCCTTTCGAAGCATTCGCGAACCAACTCATTCAGAGTTTCGCTAGGTTGTGCGCTGCTTTGCGTATTCAACGGGACTAGCTAATTCTTCCAAACCACGGCCAGCGAAAATTTCCTGAAATTCGTGCAGCAGCGCATCGTGCACCAGGCCGTTTGAGGCGAGGGTTTCCCGGCTGTCGAGGTGGAAGGGGCCGCCAGAGAAATTTGTGATGCGCGCTCCGGCTTCTTCTGCGATCAGGACTCCGGCAGCAGTGTCCCACGGATTCAGATTGAATTCCCAGAAGCCGTCGAAGCGTCCGGCGGCCACGTTGCACAGGTCAAGGGCGGCCGAACCGGCGCGGCGCACGCCGTGGGTGCGCAAAGTGATCTGGTGATAGAAGTGAATGTTGGGATTCTTGTGGCGCTTGTGGCTGGGAAATCCGGTGCCGATCAGGCAGTCGGCCAGGCGAGACGTGGCCGAGACGTGGATCGGTTTGCTATTCAAGGTTGCGCCCTTGCCTGCTTCGGCGGCGAACATCTCATCGCGGGTCGGGTCGTAGATGACGCCGGCGGCGCCTTGTCCGCGAAATTGCACGCCCAGCGAAACACAGAACACCGGAAAGCCGTGGGCAAAGTTGGTGGTGCCGTCGAGCGGATCGACATACCATTTGTAGTCGCTGCCGGATTCGATGCGCGCGCCTTCTTCGCCCATCACGTCGTGGGTGGGAAATTGCGCGCGGATTTTTTCGAGAATCAATGCTTCGGACTTGCGATCGGCGACGGTCACCAGATCGGCATCGCCTTTGTATTCGATCTTAATTTGCCGGTCAAAATAGCTCATGAGCAGGCTGCCCGCTTCACGAGCGATGGCCTGCATGGGCGCAATCAAATCTGAATGGTTAGAGGTCATGATGTTGGGGGTCGAACTTAACTCGTCTGCCCGCGAGCTGCGGGCTGCAAGCTTGGACCAAACGCTCACTTCTTTTTTCCGTCTTCCGCGATGTACATGATTTCGTGTTTGAAGATAAAGAGGTTGGGGCCATCCTCGCGAGTGAGACGGACCATATTCTTGTCGTAGTACTCGATCCATCCGCGGACGATTTCGCCGTCGGCCAGTTTCAAGCTTACGATCTTCTGTTTTTCCCCGAGCGCCTTCAGGTAGGTTGCTTCCTCGAAAGTCTCGTCCGGGGGCGGAGTTCGCTTCTTGCCAAAATTGGGACTTCCCGACTGGAACGGCATAGAGGCATTTTACACGGAGTCGAGTCAAAAGCTTTTGACCGCGGAGAGCGCCGAGAACTGCCGCAGAGGACGCTGAGAAAATTCCGTGCAATCCGCGGCATAAGACGCGGCAAGACGCGTCTCTACCGATCGCTCTCTCCAGAAAAGCGACTTATCTCGATACGGCCGCGAACAATTCCGAGTGCAGGAGCGATTGGAATTTCTGATCGTCGGTCTTGAAGTGCACTTGCAGGTTCGAGCTGTCGGAATCAACCGACGTACTGTCGATGGCGGTCTTCTCGATCGGAGAGGCATTGAGTTTCTTGTACAGCATGCCTGCCTTGACCAACGACGAAAGGGTCGCGGCGGTCATGGAGTCAGAAGTTACGACGCTAAGATCGAAGTTCACGCCGCTCTGGAAGCTCATGGTGTAGCGCGATGCGAGGATGCGCTTCTTGAGCGTTTCGTAGTCGGCAATCTTGGACGCGTCGCCCAGCGCGGAACGCATCATGGCCTGAGTTCCCTGCTGGTCGAGGATGCTCCACACCGGAGAACCATCCACCGCAGCCATCTGCTCGGCCATTTGTGGATTCGCATCGAGCGTGGCGCGTTTGCCGTCGCGGGCATCGAGCGCGCTCTTCAACGAAGGCAGGGTGCCGAATGCCAGAGTGTTGTCGTCGAGGAAAGTCATGATCAGGCCGTCCGCCATGGGATAGAGCAGCGTCGTCCCATATTTAGTGGACATGATCTTCTTGAGCTTCATTCTCTTGAGGACAGCTTTCGCCGAGAACGATCCCTGCGCCACGCTGATGACCTGCAATCCCTGCTTGCCGGAACGGAACGAAGCAAACGTCAGTTGATCGAGGTCGTGTTCGGCGTCAATGCCGATGCCTTTCAGGGCCTCCTCAAACTGCTTGAGGTTCTCCGGCAACACCTGGTCCTTGAGCGCCTGCGCGGTGGGCGAATCCTTGAGCGCGCGGTAGTCGACGCCGATCAACTGTTGAATTTCAGAAGGCACCATGGAACGCGCTGACGAGGCGATCGGCATAGCGTAGCCGGCGGTCGCGCACAGAAGGAATACAGCCAGAAAGCGATTCTTCATAAACGTCATCTTCCTCGTGAGGGTCTGCATGGTTGGATGCGATCTACAGATTGCCGGTTCACGGTCCAGACACTATTTTAGTCCCGAATCGGCAGATGAAACCGGTACTAAAGTGCATACCCTGGGGTCTGGCGTTAGATCGATGGGAAACAGCGGAACTTGCGCGGGAAATCGCTACCATCCGGCCGCGATGCATTCGACTGGAATATTACGCCTTCAGAGCAGCGGCCCGATTCCTGGTTTGGCTCACAAACGCCTCATCTTTCAACGATTCCAGATTGATCTCCACATTCGCCAGAGCGCCAGTCAGGGCAGCTTTCGCCAGCGCGATCGCAGTGGTCAGATCGGACTTCATATTGGGATTCGTGATGGGCCTAAGTTTTGCGGCAATCCCCGCCACTTCGAACGCGCGTTCGGCGACTCCGAGCGGAACGCTGGTAGCTTGCTTTAGAGCAGCATTGATGGCGTTGGTGCCTTCGCCGTCGGACGATTCCTTGGCCGCTTTGTAGGCCTTCATCACGAGGTTGTAAGACTCGGCGTCGGCATCGATGGCGGCTTTGAGTTCTTCGCGAAGCTGGCCGAGTCGCGCAATGGCCTCGCTGAGCGGGGCCTCGTGCTGTAGATATGCCTTCTTGCCTCGCGACATCGACGCGACCATGTTGGCGAGTCCGGCAGCCATCGCTCCACTGGCGGCGGCGGCACTGCCTCCGCCGGGAGTGGCCGTGGGAGCGGCCAGTTGCTCGATGAAGGGCTCGACTCCGGCGCGCAGTCCGCCCACCGCCATCTTGCCGCTGATCACGGCTGCGAGGCGGTTTTCCAGAATCAGTGACGAATCGAAATTCTCCACTTGCAGGAACCATTCGGCCGCCTGCTCCAGAGCCTTCTTGGGAATCAGTCCCACGATCTCGCTGGAAACCGGAATCACTCCGTATCGCGCCGCCTCGCGCTTCACATATTCAAACACGCGATGAATCGGAGTCTGCTCGAAGTCGGTGAGGTTCATCGAGACTTGCGCCAGGCCACGGACCAGAAATCCTGCGCCCTTGACGAAACGTAATCCGCCCGTCGAGAAGCGCACCGCCTTGGCGACTTTCTTCGCGATGTCGACGTCGGTCGTGTTCAGAAAGACGTTGTAAGCAATCAGCGCCTTGCGGGCGCCGACGACGGTAGCCCCAGCGGTCGGATGCACGCGCGGCTCGCCGAAATCCGGACGCCGCGCCGGGTTGGTCGCAATCTCATCGCGGATGCCTTCGAACTGTCCGCGCCGGATGTTCTCCAACCCCTGCCGCTCCGGCGACGTCGCCGCCGCTTCGTAGAGATACACGGGAATCTGAAAGCGCTTCCAGATTTCCGCGCTGACATGCCTTGCCATGGCAACGCAGTCTTCAATCGTCACGCCTTCAATCGGGATGAACGGCACCACGTCGGCGGCGCCCATGCGCGGATGCGCACCCTGATGTTTGGTCAGGTCGATCAACTCCGAGGCCTTGCCTACTCCGCGGATCACCGCTTCCTGAATCGAGTCGCGGTCGCCGACCAGCGTGATCACGCAGCGGTTGTGGTCGGAATCCATCTCGCGATCAAGCAGATAGACGCCGGGCATCTTCATGGCATCGACAATGGCGTCGACTTTGGCCTTGTCGCGGCCTTCAGAAAAATTCGGGACACATTCGACCAGCGTGCTGGGCATACGCGAGAAGGATAAAGGGAGGGAGCGGGTCTCGCAACTCAGGCTGGGATGCGGCAGTGGTGCCGTTTCATCAAACGGCACCACTACCTGGGATGCTGGTAGCGTTCTATTGCCAGGTATTAGAAGTGTTAAAATCCGATTTTGTCGAAATTGACGAGGAGCGGTCCATCTCACACGAGGAAACCAATCATGCCGAAGTACGTAATCGAACGGGAAATTCCGGGTGCGGGCAAACTCACTGCGCAGGAATTACAGGGCGTCTCGCAGAAGTCATGCTCAGTGTTGCGGAACCTCGGACCGCAAATTCAGTGGGTCGAGAGCTACGTAACCGACGACAAAATCTATTGCGTCTACATCGCGCCCAACGAAGAAATAATTCGCGAACATGCTCGGCAGGGTGGATTTCCTGCCAACAAAATCTCAGCGGTGCGCTCGGTCATCAGCCCCACGACCGCGGAGTAACGCCAACAGCCTGTGACTCCCGCCAAAAGACCGACCATCGGCGTATTTGATTCCGGCGTAGGCGGCCTGACCGTTTTGCGGGCGCTACTGGATCGTATCCCGGACGCCGATTACCTTTATTTCGGCGACACCGCTCGCCTGCCTTATGGATCGAAATCCGCCGCTACCGTCGCCCACTATGCGACCGGCGCAACGCACTACCTGGAGGACCACGGCGCTGATTTGCTGGTGATCGCCTGTAATACCGCGACCGCTCTGGCGCTCGAGGCAATCGAAGCCGCCGCTCACGTGGAAGTCATTGGCGTGGTCGAGCCCGGTGCCGAAGCCGCTGCCGCCGCGACCCAGAAGAAGAAAGTCGTGGTTATCGGCACCGACGCTACCATCGGCAGCCACGCCTACCAGCGGGCGTTAGAGAACCGAGGAATCGCGGCACGGGAGAAGGCGTGTCCGCTATTTGTGCCACTGGTCGAAGAGGGCTGGACGGAGCACACCGTAACCGAGCAGGTCGCGCGAATTTATCTGTCGGAGGCGTTCTCCGGCGACTTGCACGACGCCGATGTGCTGGTGCTCGGCTGCACCCACTACCCGCTGATCAAGCCCTTGCTGCGACGAATTGCACCGGAGCACATCACCATCGTGGACTCGGCGGAGTCCACGGCTCATGCGGTCGCAACGCAGCTTCGGATTTTGGCGCCCCACGCCGAAGGTGGTGTCGAAACCCGAGCCGCGCCCAGCCTGAAATTTTTCGCCACCGATTCGGCGGAAAAATTCAGGAAGATGGGAACGCGGTTTCTTGGACACCCAGTCGAGGATGTCGTGCATGTGGATTTGAAGGAGTAGAGCATCCCGAAAAATGCAGAAATCTCCTGTAGAGACGAGGCTTACCTCGTCTCCGCGGCGAAGAGAGACGCGGCAAGCCGCGTCTCTACTGTGGGGCGTCCAAGGGAAACTGCGGATGTGGTGAGGTCGTCGGGGATGTAAATAAAAACGGCCGCTTGCGCGGCCGTTTCCAAGGCTCCTAACACCTTTAGTAAAGCCGGAAATTTACCTGGACCGAAATCAGGACGTTGACCGCCTTGCCGTCTTTCGTGGCCGGATCAAACCGCCACTTTCTAACCGCCTCAATCGCTTTTTCGTCCAAGCCGAGGCCTAGAGTGTTCGTTACTTTGATGTCATGAGCGAGACCGTCCGGTCCGACGACGACTGACAACACGCACGTTCCCTGATATTTCGCTTTGCGCGCTTCTTCGGAGTATTCCGGCTCGGGATCATAAATCAGCTTCGGAGCCGCGACGCCGTTACCCACGCGGAATACGCCGCCGCCGGTGCCGCCGCCGCGCCCTTCACCAAATCCGGGACCGGTGCCTACGCCAACTCCACCACCTGAACCCGATCCAAGTCCTGCACCCGAGCCCACGCCGTTCGACGGCAGCGAGGCGCGCGAGAGCGGATCACCCAGGGTCGGCATCGTAAGTTGCGCCAGCTTCACATCCGGCGCCATCACTACGGTCGCTTCCTTGGGCAATATCGGATGTAGATTGCGAACCACCACCGCAGGCGGGGTGAACTGCTCCAACGCCTTCTTCGGTAAGCGTCCCTTGGACGCCTGCAACTTGTCGCGATCGCCACCACCGCCACCGCCGCCCGAAATCGACTTCGACGGCTGCAAGGCAACGCTATCCGGAGCGATCAGTTCGACAGTCTGCTTTGGTTTGATCTCTTCGACAACCTTGCGGGCAAACAACGCGCCGCTAAGAATTATTGCCAGAGCGAGAATATGAACCACGGTCGAGCCCAGAGCGCTCTTACTCTTATAGTTGTTGTAAAGGCCCCAGATGTCCTTGACAGGCACTGGCTTTGAGGTCAGGACAAGAGGAGGCAACTTCTTGGGGAATAAGAACTCGTCCAGCCCTCGGAAGAGGCTCCGGTAAAGCGGTTCGTCTAAGAGATCGTCTTTCAAAAGCAGATTGAGCACCGGCTCGGCCGGTAGAGAACCAGCCTGCTCTTGCGGATTCCGCGGCATTTCGTTTTCGGCCATATTTTCCGAGGAAGTAGCCCCAACTTTACAGCTGGAGAAGAATTTTCACCCGATAGCAATCGCTCGGCCGGATCGCATCCCGGTGGCAGAACATTGCTCTCTATCCCTTAGATGCGCGAACGCTTCGCTATGACAAAAATTGTACACGCTTTTTCTCAAACTGAACCAGTACTTTTTGCATACCGAGGGGTGTTTCCGGCTCCAATAGACGTGCCCTTCCGCGCTCCCTATAATGAGAAGATTCAATCATTTGGGAGAAACCAGCTAGTGCCGACGGATCTTAAATCCACCCTCAACCTGCCCAAAACCGCCTTCTCCATGAAGGCCAATCTGCCCGTCAACGAGCCTAAGATGCTGGCCCGCTGGGAAGAAATGGCCATCTACGAGCGTGTGCGCCAGGCTCGCAAGGGATCGCCCGTTTACCTGCTGCACGACGGCCCTCCCTACACTAGCGGCCCCATCCACCTCGGCACCGCCATGAACAAGTGCTTGAAGGACTTCATCGTGAAGTCCAAAACCATGTCTGGCATGGATGCGCCCTACATTCCCGGATGGGACTGCCACGGCCTGCCGATCGAGATCAAAGTCGATAAGGAACTGGGCGGCAAGAAGCTCCAGATGCGCCCAACCGACGTCCGCGCCGAATGCCGCAAGTACGCGCAGAAGTTTCTCGACCTCCAGCGCCAGCAGTTCAAGCGCATCGGCGTCTTCGGACGCTTCGACAATCCATACGCCACCATGACTCCGCAGTACGAGTCGATTGTGCTGAAAACATTTTTCTCGTTTTACGAAAAAGGCTTCGTCTACAAAGGACTGCGCGCCGTGTACTGGTGCATGCACGACGAAACCGCGCTCGCCGAAGCTGAAGTGGAATACGAAGACCACACCAGCCCAACCGTCTGGGTGAAGTATGCGCTGCTCGATGATCCATCTTCAATCGATGCGGCTCTCGCCGGAAAGAAAGCCTCGACCATCATCTGGACCACGACTCCGTGGACGCTGCCTGCGTCAATGGCGGTGGCGTTTCATCCCGATGAAGAGTACGTTGCGCTCGAATCGGGCGGCGAAGTGTATTTTGTGGCATCGAAGCTAGCCAAAGACGTTGCCGAGAAGTGCGGCCTCGCCGACGCTCGCGAACTCGCCCACTTTCCCGGACGAAAAATGGAGCGCCTCAACTTCCAGCATCCTTTTCTCGACCGCAAAGTTCTCGGCGTGCTGGCCAACTACGTCACCATGGACACCGGCACCGGCGTCGTCCACACCGCTCCGTCGCACGGCGCGGAAGATTTTATTACCGGCGTCAAGTACGGACTCGATGCCACCAGCAATGTCGATGAGAAAGGCACCCTGCGCAACGGGCTGCCCGAGTACACCGGCAAGCGCGTGTGGGATGCGAACGCTCCCATCATGGAGTTGGTGAAGAGTCGCGGCGCACTGCTGCATAGCTCGAAGACTGAGCATTCTTATCCGCATTGTTGGCGCTGCCACAATCCAGTAATTTTTCGCGCGACCGAACAGTGGTTCATCTCGATGGAAACGCCGATGCCGGACGGCAAGTCAAAAGACGATACTCTCCGCACCCGCACGCTCGAGGAAATCAAGCATGTGAAGTGGGATCCGGCGTGGGGCGAAGAGCGTCTCTCGAACATGATTCAGACGCGGCCGGACTGGTGCATCTCGCGCCAGCGCGTCTGGGGCGTGCCGATTGCCGTGTTCCTATGCGAGTCGTGCGGCAAGCCGCTCAACGACCCTGATGTCAATCGCAAGGTGGTTGAGTTGTTCGCGCGCGCGGGCGCTGACGCCTGGTTCACGCCCGAACCTGACACAATTGTTCCTGCGGGAACGAAGTGCCCGCATTGCGCAGGCACGAAGTT
Organism: Acidobacteriota bacterium; assembly: GCA_043734305.1. Lineage (GTDB taxonomy): Bacteria > Acidobacteriota > Terriglobia > Terriglobales > Acidobacteriaceae > Acidiflorens. The sequence continues at coordinate 22,233 of JAYTFO010000248.1, forward strand.
TGAAAAAGAAACCGACATCTTCGACGTGTGGCTGGAGTCGGGCGCAAGCTATCTGGCGGTGCGGGCGGCGGAGCCCGAGTACCCATGGCCTTCCGATCTGTATTTGGAAGGCGGCGACCAATATCGCGGATGGTTTCAGTCTTCCTTGCTTTGCGCGATGGGGACGCACGGCACGCCACCCTATCGCGGCGTGGTCACCCCCGGATGGACGCTCGACGAAAAAGGTCAGGCCATGTCGAAGTCGCGCGGCAATGATGTCGACCCTGTCGATATCGCGAACCGCCTGGGCGGCGAAATCGTGCGCTTCTGGACAGCTTCCGTCGACTTCCGTGAAGACGTGGTCGGCTCCGAAGCTCTGATGCAGCGCGTCGGAGAAAACTACAAGAAAATCCGCAACACGTTCCGCTACATCCTGAGCAATCTTTACGATTTCGATCCGCAGAAAGATGCGGTTCCGTTCGATCAGATGGAAGCGCTCGACCAGCACATGCTGCGGCAGACCTGCGCGTTTGCGGAAGACGTTCGCAAATCGTACGACGAGTTTGCATTTCACAGGATCTATCACCGGGTGAATCATTTTTGCATCGTGGACTTGAGCGCGTTTTATTTCGACGTACTCAAAGACCGCCTCTACATCTCCGGGGCGAAATGGCAAGCTCGCCGTTCCGCGCAGACTGCGACCTGGCGGATTGGAGAAGCTCTGGCCCGGCTGCTCGCGCCAATCTTGAGCTTTATGTCCGAAGAAATTTGGCAATTTCTGCCGAAGGTCGCGAGTAGAGAAGACAGTGTGCATCTGGCGATTTTTCCCGCTTCATCCGACATACTCGGCGCGGGTGCGGTCGAGCACGACGGGCAACAGAATCAGGATAAAGACTGGGCGGCGCTGCGCTCCGTCCGCGACGAAGTTCTGAAGGCGCTCGAAGAAGCGCGCAATCAAAAACTCATCGGCACTGGCTTGGAAGCGCAAGTGAGTGTGGCTGCGGCCGATCCGCTCTATTCCCTTCTGAAGCGCTACGAGGGGCAATTGCGTTACCTGCTCATCGTTTCGTCAGTGAGCCTGGTGCAAGGTTCGGGAAACGGCAGTGGTGGAGTACACGTCGAAGTGAAAAAGGCAGACGGCATGAAGTGCGAGCGCTGCTGGAATTACTCCACGCGCGTCGGAGAAGATGCAAACAATCCGACCGTCTGCGAACGCTGCGCCGCCGTGTTGAAGGAAATTGTGTAAGGTTCTCATAGCGACCTTTGCGGATGTTCTTTGCGCACTTTGCGGTTAAGAGCTTCTAACCGCTAAGGACGCTAAGAAATACAGCAAAGATCGCAAAGAACCCCGCCAGTCTTTTGGGAGAGAGTTTTGCCAGTAATGCGTAAATATCATTTCCTCATCGCCGTGCTCGTGATCACGCTCGATCGCGTCACCAAGTGGACGATCGCTCACCGTCTCTCCATGCACGACAGCATTCGTGTGATCCCCGGGTTTTTCAGCATCATCCGTACCGAGAACCGGGGCGCAGCGTTTGGCCTGTTCGCGGACTCGCCATCGGAATGGAAAGTTGGCCTGCTGATCGTTTTCTCGCTGGTCGCGTTGCTGATCGTCTCCGCGCTACTCTGGAAAAACAGCCATAGCCTGACCACCACCGGCGTCGGCCTGTCCCTGATTCTGGGCGGAGCGATTGGCAATCTCTGGGACCGCGTGGTCAGCGGACACGTGGTCGACTTCCTGCTTTTCTACGTCGGCCAACATCAGTGGCCAGCTTTTAATGTGGCGGACAGCACGATTGTTGTGGG
>JAYTFO010000249.1:0-11270 GCA_043734305.1 Acidobacteriota bacterium
GCGCTGGTTCGGGCTGTGGATAAGCGGTCTCGGGCATCGCAGTCCGCGGTGAAATCGAGCCCGCAAGCATGCGCGACCAAGGCTTTCAGAACTGTCATCCCGAACGAAGCGAGGGATATGCGTTGTGCCGGCGAACTGCAGATCGCTCGCGAGCTCGGGATGACAGAATCACTTTTGTGAAGATTGGAGAGCGAACCCTCACTTTCACCAGAGGCCGCCGGCTCTATAATCGAAACCTATGGTTTTTCTGCGCTTCCTGATGCTGCTGGCGCTGGTGGTGTGGCTGGGTGGGCTGATTTTTTTTGCGTTCGTGGTCGCGCCCACGGTATTTTCTCCGGGACTGCTGCCGACGCGCTATCTGGCCGGCGAGATCGTCAGTCGTTCACTGGGCGCGCTGCACTGGATGGGCATTTTTTCGGGAATTGTTTTTCTGATCGCCTCGGCGATCTACAACCGGATCACGGTGGGAAGCGCGCGGCCCGTCGCCGGGCGTCATCTGCTGATCGCGCTGATGCTGCTCTTAACCGTAGTTTCGCAATTCGCCATCCTCCCGAAAATGCACGCTCTGCGCGCGGAGGCCGTCGTCATCGACAACATCCCGCTGGATAGCCCAGTGCGCACGGAGTTTGACCGCCTGCACGTCTGGTCGGAAAAATTCGAAGAAGGAATATTTCTACTGGGACTGGCGGCGCTCTTCCTGACGGCCCGCGCTCTGCACTAAGAAACCGTAGCGAACTTTGCGCCACCTGTACTACACGGCGACTTGCAGCCGTCGGTTGATTTATTCTAGTACGTACTCTAGAGCCTACGACCCAACACCTAACACCTGAGACCTGCCCCATGAAAACTGGCATTATCGGCCTGCCGCAGGTAGGCAAAACATCTTTGTTTCGCATCCTGACCAAGGCGAATCTTTCCGACCAGGCGTACTCCAACCCGCGCGAGGCGCATGTCGGAGTCGCCAAAGTCCCCGACGAGCGGCTCGACAAACTGGCCGGGCTCTACAGTCCCAAGAAGCTGACGCACGCCTCCGTCGAATACGTGGACGTTGGAGCGATCGGCCAGGACGCGCTGAAAGAGACGGCCTACATCGGGCATTTGCGCAGCGTCGATGCGCTTATCCATGTGGTGCGCGCGTTTGAGAACGACTCGATTCCGCATGTCGGCCCGATCGATCCTCTCCGCGACATCAAGAATGTTGAATTCGATCTGATGGTGAGCGATTTCGGCCAGATTGAGAAGCGGCTGGAACGCCTGGAAAAAGATCTCAAGAAGATGCGGTCGCCGGAACTCGAACGCGAAAACGAGTTGATGATCAAAGCCAAGGCGCATCTGGAAACGGAAAAGCCGCTGCGTGAAATGGAGATGACGCTTGAGGACAAGAAGCGCCTCCGCGGCTTCATGTTTCTGAGCGAGAAGCCGATTCTGTATGTGCTCAACATCGGAGAAAGCACGCAACTCGGCAAAGACCTGGAAGCTGCGGTCGCGAAGTACAAGTTGAGTGACGTGGCCGCGCGCCCGAATGCGGGTGGAAGCGCGATCTGCGGCAAGGTGGAAGCGGAGTTGTCCGAAATGTCGGACGAGGATGCCGCGGAATTTCTGGGCAGCTACGGTCTAACGGAGAGCGGCCTGTCGCGGCTGATCCGAACCAGTTATCACCTGCTGGGATTGATCTCGTTCTTTACCGCCGGTGAAGACGAGTGCCGTGCCTGGACGATTCCGGTGAACACGCGGGCTGTGAACGCCGCTGGGGCGATCCATTCCGATCTGGAAAAACATTTTATCCGCGCCGAGACGATCCGCTGGGATCAGTTGCTGGAAGCGGGGTCCGAAGCCAACGCGCGCGCCAAGGGGACGCTACGCCTCGAAGGCAAGGAATACATCGTGAAGGATGGGGATGTGATGCACATCCGCCACAGCGGTTAGTCAGTACCTAGTACTCAGCACCCAGTACTCAGGAACCCAAAAACGCCTAATTGTGAATGCTTTGTCGTATCGTCTCCAAAATATCTCATCAATGTTTTGGGAAGGGCACGGCTTCAGCCGTGCTGCCAGAACCTTGGAATACGTGGGCTTCAGCCCCTGAGGGAAGTGCCTGGCTTGCGCCCCCGTTTCAATTATGAGAAGGCTCTAGAGACTGGGTACTGGCAACTGGGTACCGCTTCTAGTACCGCCCTTGATTGATCCAGAGCCGTACTTTTTCTTCCACCGAAAGAGTCTGTGCCGGGTCTCCGGCGAATTTCGACTCCAGCGTGAAGGCATGCGCCTCCAGAGGCACGCTGATATGGGAGCGTGTTCGCAAGAAGCTTCGGACAAACAGTTCGGTGTATCGTTCCAGGCCCAGAATCTCGAACTGGACAGCATGCACCAGTCCATGGAAGAGCGTTCGATCGGCAATGTCGTGGTGAAAGACCAGAACATCATCAAACGTCAAAGAAGGCATGTTGCTGAATTCGGGCAGGTTCGTAAGGCCCTGCGCTCGGGCCTCGGCATAAAACGGCGGGTTCGCCACTCGGGCATTTTTCAAAGTAACAATCCGGATTTTTTCCAGCAAACTGGGCGCGAAGAAAGGCGCCATGGTTCGGCGCTGCTCTGCGCTGAGCGGCTGTGCATTGGGGCGGAAATATTCGCGCTGCTCGCGCAGGTAGTTAGCCAGACTTTGGATCGCTTCCGTAACTTTTTGGTCGGACCAGGAAGGCATGGCTTGTTCGGTGAGCGAATCGGGATCGGCAACCTGGCGGGCAATGTCCTTGTAGTAATGGTGCAAGGCGGTTGCCGAGCACAAAGCTTTGCGCAACACGTCGCGCTGGGCATGCTGAGCAAGGTCCTGCGTCGAAAAACGCAGACGAAGGCGGTCGGTCGCGCACTGGGCGCTGAGCAATTCCAATTGCGCGTTGCGCAGTTCCGCATTCATTTGCACAATAGCGACGCGGTCGGTAGTTTTGTCCCATGAAAACATCTAGGTACTCCTCGGAAGTTAAAATTCCCACACGGGAGGAAGGTACAGCGGGGTCGTTGTAAAATTCGTTTTATGTTAACATCGTTACTTTTACGTTGTCAATCTCATAATGCGGCCATAAGTTTTATGTTTCGTGAAATTACTTATATTTATCGCTTAATAAACGATTTAATACGAAGATATTACATATGACTAAAGATCACATAGGGCGCTTGATTGTCGCGGTGTTTTGTTATACTTTGTAATGGTTAAACGGGCCCCTTGCATGCCGCCGATTTCAGATAAGTCTCTGGAGGAACGAATCCTCAAAGCCGCCGGACGGCTCTGGCGATCGCATGGCGACCGGGGTTTGACGCTGCGCGCGGTGGCGCGCGAGGCTGGAACGACGACTCCCACACTCTACAAGCGCTTTCGCAACAAAGAGGCGTTACGGCTTGCGCTGGCCTACCGTGTTCGGGAGGAGTTGAATGTCCAACTGTTCTCGTCGGCGAATCTCGAAGGGGTGTACCGGAGATATTTGCGGTACGCCGAAGAGAATCCGCACGAGTACGAATTGTTGCGCGTTTCCTGGGGACAATTTTTCGCGCCGGGCAATCCGCGGCCCGGTCGTGCCTGGGCCCTAACCCAACTGGCAGCGCGATTCGGTGGGGGCCCGGAAGGTTATTCCGGAGTATTCGACGCCATTTTTCTCACCTGCCACGGAACCGCCACTCTCCTTACCGTTACGGACGACCCAGCTCTGCGGAAAACACTCCGGGAAAACTCCATCAAAGTGTGCGACAAGCTGCTTCAGAATGTCGCGATCTTTCGTGAAGAATGAAGAGTGACGAGCGAGCCCCTTCGGCAATTTCCGGAAATCTGGAAACTGCGCGTCACACCTGATAGGCTTGCCCATCCGCATGCATCCGATTACAACCAGTTTGCTGCTCGGCCTGACTGCCGCCATGGCCAACGTGTTTGGCGGAACTATCATCGTGCAGCGCCATTGGGAGCGGCGATACCTGAAATATTTCATCGCCCTGGGCGCCGGCTTCATGCTCGCGACTGCACTGCTGGAAGTTGTCCCCGCCAGTTTAGAGTTACGTGGCCGGTCGGGAGCTTTACTGATTCTTGCGGGTTACCTGATCATTCATTTTTTCGAGCACACGCTTTCGCCGCACTTCCATTTTGGAGAAGAGGTTCACAGCGACGAATTTGTCCATTCGCACAAAAGTTATTCCGTGCTACTCGGCCTGATCATCCACACATTCTTCGACGGCATTGCGATCGCCTCCGGCTTCCTGGTTTCGAACTGGCTGGGCTGGATTATTTTTCTCGCTGTATTCCTGCATAAGATTCCCGAAGGCTTTACCGTAGCGTCGGTGATGCTGGCGAGCGGACGAAGTCGTGCCATGGCGTGGTGGGCTTCGGCCGCGCTGGGAGCGGCCACCATGGCGGGAGTTTTTGTGATGGCAATCTTTCGCCATCAAGTGAGCGCGGGACTTCCGCTCGCGGCAGGCGTGACGATCTACGTTGCGGCATCCGATCTGATTCCGGAAGTAAACAAAGAGCCAGGTGTGAAGATGGCGCTGGTGGTTTTCTTAGGCGTGGGGATGATGTTTCTGCTGGATCTTTTCTTTCACGTCCACTAAAAGAAGTTCTCAGTTCCTAGTTCTCAGTTCTCAGAAAACCCCAAACCTGTTCCAACTGAGAACCGGGAACTGAGAACTGGTTCTACTCACTCCACCTGATGCTTCGCCGTATACCCTTCCCGGGTGGAGACGATGACTTTCACGTCTTTGCCTTTCTGATCGTGGATCGTGAGCGGACCACCGTCGGGGGCTTGCAACTCGATTTTTATTTTTCGATAGGTGCCATCGAGTTTGGTGTTGGTGGGATGGTAGGCGATCGAGTACTGGTTGCGAAGGTCGGCGGCGATGTCGTTAAAAATTCCCGGCAGCTCGCCTTCAAAGCGCGGAAAGTAAGCGTGTCCGCCCGTGAGGCTGGCGAACGTCCTCATCTCATTGTCGGCTTGCAGATAGTCCATTTGGCCGACGGGGATACCAAACCCGTGGGTGTAGCCGCAGCGATGGGTTTCACAGTAATTGCGCAACGCCCAGCCCACGCTGATCGGATAGATCGTGATGTCTTTCGTGGACTTGATCTTCTTGAGGATCTTGTCGAGAGTGAGCTTGCTGAAAGTATCGACGCCGGTGGAAACCAGGATGATGTACTTCTTGCCCTCGATGCGATCCAGCCGGTCGATCGTATCGAACACGGCGTCGAACATGTTTGTTTCCGCGAAGCCGGGCATGCGTAGCTGATTCAGCGCGCCGTAGACCGCCCGCTTGTCCTGGGTAAAGTCCGCCAGGATCTGGGGCTTCATGTCATAGGAGATTACGGCGATCCAATCGTTCTTCTTGAGAGTATTGGCGAATGCGTAGGATGCATTCAAGGCATCGACCATGAAGGCATAGCTTGTGGAGGCAAACTCCACCAGCAGGACGGCCGTAATAGGCGCATCCCCGTTCTGGGCGAAGTTGGTGACTTTCTGAGGGGAGCCGTCTTCGAGAATCCTGAAATTTTCCTGCTTGAGCCCGGGGACGAATTGTCCATCCTTGGTGGTAACCAGCACGTCGAGGCCAACCACCGGCACATCGACTTTGATCGAGTAGTCGGGCATGCCCGCAATCTTCTTCGGCTTCTCCGGCGGAGGCTCGGGAGGCTCTTCCTTCTTCTTGGGAATCGCGTACGGTCCAACATCGGTCTGCGGACCACCGGCCTCGGGCGGGGTGTCCTGCTTGTTTGGGTTGGCCGGCGCGGGAGGCTGCTGCGAAGTGTCCTGGGCTCGAACAAAAGGCAGGGCCACGACCGCGACAAACAAGGCAAGAGCTATTATCGTCAATATCTTACGGAGAGTCAGACCGCGGTGGCCACATCCCTTACGTGTCTCTGAAAGCATGGAATCCTCAAAAAATCCTGTGCTAGTATAGATGCAAGAACTCCGCAGTTGGGATATTTTGCGGGCCTTTATAAGTCCTCCCCTGCTGGCGAAACAACTTACTGGACGCGGAGTCTAACGAAGCAGGCAGGTTTCTTGCCTCCGGGGCTAACCATGGGGAAAGTAGTACGCGCAGTCGCCGCCCTTTTGTGTCTCACAAGTTCCGCCTGGATCGCAGCCCAAGACAAGACTGCGATCATCCCGCTCGACCAGATCCACGAAGGCATGCGCGGCACCGCCCTCACCGTCTTTCAGGGTACGAAACCTGAGTCGATGGAAGTGGAAGTCCTCGGCGTTTTGCGAAATATGAATGGCGCCAAAGGGGACATCATCCTGGTGCGCCTGCACGGAACGAAAGCGGAATACACCGGCGTCGTAGCCGGCATGAGTGGCAGCCCGGTTTATTTCGACGGCAAGTTAGCCGGCGCGCTTGCGTTTCGTATCGGAGAATTTTCCAAAGAGCCGATCGCCGGCGTTACTCCGATCGAGAGAATGTTGGAGATTGACGCCTCCGATCAGCGCCCCGCGCCCGGTCCCGCGGCCGCCAGTTCGACCACGACCGGCGCAAGCGCGACGACGCGCACCGCCAGTCCCGGCGAGACTCCTGCTTTACCAGTTTCGTCCGCGCAGAGTTACAGCAACTATCTGAAGCCGATTGAAGCTCCGCTGGTGTTCTCGGGATTTTCTGAAGAGACGCTGCGCCTCTACGGACCGCAATTCGCGGCCGCGGGAATCGTGCCCGTGATGGGCGTGGGCTCGTCGAGCGATCGCAAGCAGCCGGAACCAATCGAGCCTGGATCGGCGGTGAGCGCCGTTCTGGTGCGGGGCGATATGGATGTCGCCGCCACGTGCACGGTCACCTACATCGATCCGCAGCGCTTGCTCGCCTGCGGACATCCGCTGATGCAGTTCGGGCAAGTCGATCTGCCCATGACGAAAGCGAATGTGGTCGCGACGCTGGCGTCTCCGCTCAACGCTTTCAAGATCGTCAATACCACCGAGACCATCGGAGCATTCGTGCAGGATCGCCACAACGGGATCCTTGGGCAGATTGGCAAAGAGCCGAAGATGATTCCGGTGACGGTCACGGTCCGCGGCGGATCGGCGACCAAGGAATTTCACTACGAAATTCTCAACAACGCCCGGCTCAGCCCGGTCGCGATGATGGCGACGGTTTTCAATGCGCTCCATGGCACGAACGACTACGGCGACGACATCACCTACCGGATGAACGGCGCGCTCAGCGTGAAGGGATATCCCGACGTCGCGCTAAAAAACATGTTTGCCCCGCTGGACGGCGGGCAACCGGCGGCAGCGCTGGCAGCAGCCACGATCGGCGACCGTTTCGGACGCATCTATGACAACCCTTACGACGCCCCCGAGATTCAAGGCGTGAAGCTGGATTTCGATCTGGTGCGCGAGCGCCGCTCGGCGCGACTGGAGGTTTCCCGCACCGACGCGACCGAAGCACGTCCCGGTGACCAGATCATGGTCGAGACGGTCCTTCGTCCCTATCGCGGAGAACGGCTGGTACGGCAGATTCCGATCCGCATTCCCACATCCGCATCAAAAGGCATGCTGCGCATCCTGGTAAGTGACGGCGACACCCTCGACCGCATGCGTCGAGGCAACCCGCTCGCAAATCGCAGGTTGGGTTTGGCATCGACGATCGCGTTGCTGAACAAAGAGCACTCCAACAATCGCGTGTACGTTTCTTTGTTCGAGTCCGACCCCGAAGCCATGGTCGCCGACAAAGTGATGCCGACGCTGCCACTCTCCGTGATGAACGTCATGGACAACATGCGCGGCACGCAGGAAATGACCGTTCTGAACGAATCGTCGGTGAACGAAGCTTCGACCGAGCCGCTGGATTATGTGGTAGCGGGCGCGCAGATGCTGACTGTGTACGTGAAATAGCCGCAGCTCGACATGGAGACTTTTGCACCTGCGCGCCGCGATAAAGAGACCCACCCTCAACCCCGTTTGTAGTTTGACTTCCTCCCCGCGGAAGCGGGCCGCTTAGGGCGCGGCCAAGGTTTCTCACCGGTCCTTTCCGTAAAGTGGCTCCAGCCCTGTTCCCTCTGATCGGCGGTGAGTCGCCGACTACGGGCGTCGGCTTCCTTCGCGGCCGCAGTTTGGCCCATCACGATGTCAACCGTCTCATGCTTGCCATGATGGTCGTGGAGGACTACTTTGTAAGGGTACTTCTCACCGTGGAGCATCGTCATAACCCACCTCCCTCACCGAAAACTCACCACGGTCCATCAATGTGATAAGTGACCTTTCCTTTTCCTGTGTAAAGCGTGATGTCGTTGTTTTTTCTGTCCGCGTAAAAGCTCTCCAATCGGTAGCAGGTAACGCCCTTCTTGTCCCCTTTCAGCAAGTCGCAAGGCACTGTGACCCTCTTTTCGGCTGCGAACGCCTCTATCCCGCAGGGCGGGGTGCCTGGGCCGAAAAAGCACGAGGCTAGAGCGTGGCTGCCATCTGGAAGAATCAGGTAGGCAGTGTGAATTGCAACTGAAGACCCGCCGACGCCCTCACCGTAAAGCTGGACTATTGGCTTTGACTTCTTGCTTGCGTAGGTGGTAGGAACACACAGAACAGCAGACAAAATAATTGCTAGCCAAACAAACAGTTGCTTCATGCGATACCTACGCTCCCTTGAGCCAAGTAACTAAATCGTCCAAAACTTTGCGGACAGCCAGAGGTTCACCGACTCCTCAGTGAGCACAGGCTGCCCAGACTCACCGAGGCTCGCCGGGAACGTCCGTAACCGTGGCCCTAAATGCCCCGGCCCCTCTATCTGGGCCGTAATCCCATGACTTCCCAACGTGAGTATCAATTTTTTGCTCGCTGTGCATAAATGTCGCTCGATCACATCGTCTCCGCAGTACGATACGCCCCACGTTTGTATAACACCACTTGCGGGGTCAATCAGTCGGCATAACTCTTGCCAAACGAGGGACCTTGGTGTCTCTTCATAGTTGCCGCTCATCTTATGCTCCGGTGAGTAGTGTCAACTTCTCATGCACAGACTGCAAGTGCGCCGTCACAAGGTTTGCTTACCGCCGCGTCATCTCCAGGCTGGAACGCGGGGCGCCCCGTCCAAGATCCGACCTTGGGCGGGGACGTTCGCGGGGATTGTCGCCCAAACCGGCCCTCAGTGTGGCCTAGGGTTCAAGACGCGGCTCACGTGATCAGGATCGCGGGCAATGATCGTCAGATAGGCTCGCGTAGGTTGGTCCGGCTCCGCGCGGCCCTGCTCCCAATCCCGCAGTGTGCCCAGCGGAATATGGTAGCGGGCGGAAAACTCCTCTTGCGTCAATTCCAAAGCGCGGCGGATGATTTTCGCTTGCGGCGTACGCTTCATCCGCTTGAGGTCGGCTTGGGTCAACGGTTGCGCGTCACGGTCGGCGCGGGCGGCCTTCTCGATCGCTTCGGAGGTCATCGGTCTTAACAGTTTGGGGCTAGGCATTTTGGCTGAAGTAGTCGTCTTGCTCATATTAAGTTGCCCTCCGCGCTGAAATGATGCGAATGCGCTCTTCGCGTTCGGCAAAGGCCACAAACAAAAGAACCTGCCCCTCCGCCATGCCGACGATGACAAAACGTTCTTCGCCATAGTCCTCACGATCGTCAAGGCGCTCAATAGCAAACGGGTCCTTGAACACCATTTTCGCCAACTCAAAGCCCACGCCGTGGGCAATCAAGTTGGCCTCGGCCTTGGCGTCGTGCCACTCAAATTCCACGGAATTGATACTACGGGATACCCGTAGTTTTGTCAATTATCGGAAGGGTGCGGTACGGCATGGCGGCGGCGCGGATACGAAATACCTGATTAAATTGAGGAATGACTTTGGCTAGTAGAACGCTCGCTCGGCTATCGGCACTTGGCCTGTTCGCTGCCGCGCTTTCCACTCTCGCCCTTGCCGAGGGCACGCGCACCTGGGAACAATCCAAGTTTGACGAACTGGTAAAAGGGACTCCCAAGGGAGTGGCGCTGCGCAGCAATGGCGGGATGGAACTTGCCCCGGCGTTCAAGACGCTTGCGACGCTGCCGTCGACTTATATCTGGGCGATCGCTTCGGACGCCTCGGGCAACGTCTATGCGGCGGCGGGATCGCCGGCGCGAGTGTATCGCATCACGCCCGATGGGCAGAGCGCGACCATCTTCGAGCCGCAGGAACTTCAGGTGCAGTCGTTGCTGGTGGACAAGGGCGGCGCGGTGTACGCGGCCACGGCTCCCGATGGAAAGATCTATCGCATTGCGGCGAAGAGCTCGTCGGGCAAGACGAGCAAAGCCGACGCCACGACTCCTGAGTCCGCGTGGAGCGCTACGCCGTATTTTGATCCAGGCACAAAGTACATCTGGGACATCGCGCTCGATAGCGCGGGCAATCTGTATGTCGCGACGGGCGACGGCGGAGAAATTTTCAAAGTCACTCCCAAGGGCCAGCACGCACTTTTCTTCAAGAGCGATGAAGTACACATTCGCGTGCTCGCGGTTGATGCGAAGGGAAATGTGATTGCCGGTTCGGACGGCAGCGGACTGATTTATCGCATCGCCCCCAGCGGCGAGGCGTTTGTGCTCTACAGCGCGCCGAAAAAAGAAATCACGTCGCTTGCGATCGATAGCGCGGGCAATATCTATGCCGCGGGCGCGGGAGAAAAGCGCGCGGGATCCAGCGCGCCGGGGAACATAATGACTAACATGGTCAATCCTGCGGCTGGGCAACCGGGCGGGCCAAACATCACGATGGGTCCGGCTTCGGCGCCGGGAGCTTCGCCGTTCCCCGCGCCCGGACTGGGCGCGACGGGCGGCTCGGAAATTTATCGCATCGCGCCCGACGGCTCGCCAACCCGGCTGTGGACTTCGCGCGAGGATCTGGTTTACGCGCTAGGCTTCGATCCGCACGGACGCCTGCTCGCAGGCACCGGCAATCGCGGACACATCTTCGCCATCAATGGAATCGATGATTTCACCGATCTTGTGAAAGCCAGCGGCACCCAGATCACAGCTTTTGCCAACGCGCCCGGCGGTGGAATCTACGCGTCGAGCAGCAACCTGGGCAAAGTATTTTTGCTCGGGCCGGGACCGGAAGCGGAAGGCACTTATGAAAGCGACGTGCTCGATGCGCGCGTGTTTTCGCGCTGGGGTCGCGCCAGCGTACGCTCCACCGGCAAGGCTGAACTTTTTGCGCGCAGCGGCAACGTGGATAATCCGGACCGCAACTGGAGTCCGTGGACGCCGGTCGATCTCGCGAACGGGTCGGATCTTAAAGTTCCTCCGGCGCGATTTGTACAGTGGAAGGCGGTGCTGCATGCGAGCAATCC
>JAYTFO010000250.1:0-8570 GCA_043734305.1 Acidobacteriota bacterium
CCAAAGCTCGCAAACTGCGCAGCCAACATTCAACCGGGCATCACTCTGCGGCAATTGGAGCGCGCGATCCGCAACGCGCGCAACGATGAAGGACAAACGATTAACGACGACCAACCAACGACGAAGAACGAACCGCGAACGACGAACCGCGAACGACGAACGACCAACGACCAAGGACTCAAGGATTGATCATGCTCAAACGCTTTCTGGCGATCAGCGCTCTGGTGTTCACCTACGTTCTTCCCGCGATCGCTGGAGGCCCAGCCTACGTGGCGGGCTCTGGTTTCGATCCTGCCGTAAAGGGGCAGTCGCTCAGATGGGCGGGTGGAAACCTGCAATACTTCACCGACCAGGGAGACCTGAGCCCGATTCTGACCGGTGGCCAAGCCGACGCCATGGTGGCCGACGTCTTCACTCGCTGGACCAGCATCCCCGGCACTTCACTTACTGTCACGCAAGCCGGGCATCTTGCGGAGGATGTGAGCGGCTCGAATGTCATCGGCTTTCCCGACGGCACGTACTCGATCCCTAACGATATTCAACCCAGCGCGCTTACGACTCCGGTCGGGATTGTTTACGACCTGGACGGTCAGGTCACGGATGCCCTGCTGGGCGCTGGCGCCGGCGGACTGGATCTTTGTTTCAGCAATGCTGCGTATGGCGGACCGGACAATTTCAGCTTCGATGCGCACATCTCGCACGCGCTGGTGGTGATCAACGGCGTCTGTGTTGCCGATACCTCGAAGCTGCTCGACGTTCGCTACCGGCTGGCGCGCACTCTGGGCCGAGTAATGGGACTGGGTTGGTCGCAAGCGGATCTGAATGTGATTACTCGAACGCCACCTCCTGTTCCCGATGATTTCGAGGGCTTTCCAGTGATGCACTTTCTCGATCCCGTGGGTTGCGTGCCGATCAATATCTGCTATCCCGATGCCGAAGTTCCGAAGATGGATGACCGCGCGGCACTGGGGCGTCTATATCCCGCGAGCGCAGCCACAGCCAGAATTCACGGCGCCGTGTCCTTCACGGATGCAGGCGGCCTTCCCGTTCAGCCGATGCAAGGCGTGAATGTAGTCGCCCGTCGCGTCGAGTCCGGACAGCCTTCGCGGCGATTCGTGGCGACGTCGGTTTCAGGATTTTCCTTTCGCGGCAACGCCGGCAACACCGTCAACGGCTTCGTTGACGCCAAAGGAGTGCCCTTCGACTATTTCGGCTCCGACGATTCCGCTGTCGAGGGAGCGTTCGATCTTGGCGGACTGGAAATCCCCGCCGGCAGCAACAGCGCGCAGTATCAACTGAGCGTCGAAGCGCTCGACCCGAACTGGTCCGAGGGAGTCGGGCCGTACGCGCCCGCGCAGGTTGCGCCTTCCGGTTCGTTCACTCCCGTCGTGATCACAGTGCAACCGGGCTCCGACGTTGCGCAGGATGTGCTGATGCAGCGCAGCGCAATCGCGCAAACCGATCGAGCCACCGGCAGCTCGTACGCCAACCCCGCCAACCTTCCCGAGGGCGGAGGCTTTGGCGCGTGGCTATCAGGCTATGGCGTCGCAGATTGGTTGCAGTTCACCGCCCAGGGCAATCGCACTGCGTCCGTATCGGTAACTGCCGTGGACGAAGCCGGCCAGCCCACGCAAAACAAGCTCGCTCCGGTGATCGGCATCTGGCCGCTCAGCGATCAGAGCGGCGGACCGGCTCCGGCAGCGACGCCGTCGGCGTTCAACACGCTAATTGCGGGGACAACTCGCCTGGACGCGCAGTTCCTTGCGGGTGGTAGCTTTCGCCTTGGCGTTGCCGATTTTCGTGGCGACGGACGTCCCGACTATTTCTATTTTGCCAGCATTCTCTACTCGGACTCGGTGGCTCCGGCGCGGATCGGCCTGCGAGGTGGGCCGGCCACTCTCCACGGACTTGGTTTCCATCCCGGTCTACAGGTGAGCGTAGGCGCGGCGAGCGGCACGGTCCTTGCATTTTCAGCCAACGATCTTCAGGCTGCGCTGCCGGCCGGAATTCTGGACGGCACTGCGTCGATTGTCGTTAACGACCCTGCCAGTGGAGGCTTCTCGCAAATGACCGACGCACTCACTTACGGCGCGGCCGCCACCGACTTACTCCTCTTGTTACACGGATCGGAGCCGTCAACGGCAGTAGGAGCCGAAGCCGCCAATCCAATTCGCGTGCGCGTGGTTGCGGCGGATGGAGTGACGCCGGTCGATGGCGCGACCGTCGCCTGGGCCACGACCAACGGCGCTAGCCTTTCCGTATGCGGCGGCGCTTCGAGTTGCTCCGCGCTCAGCGACGAAGCTGGATTTGCGTTCACCCAGGTGACGCCCACCGCCACCGGCACCAGCGACATCACGGCCACGCTCGCTCCGGCATCGTATACGCCCCCGCAATCGAAGCAAGCGACCATGATGGGAACCGAGTCCGCGCTCGACTTGGCAGCAGTTGCGCCGACGAAATGGGTTGGTCAGGGTGCGACCATCGACGTTCCACTGACGGTGCGCGTCCTCAACCTGGGAGAGCCGCAGAACAACGTCGCGATCAACTTCAGGGTTTCGAGAGGCTCGGGCAGCCTGTCGTCGGGCACCGGCATCACCAGCAATACCGGATACGCTTCTACCATCGTCCATCTCGCCAATCACAGCGCCGATGTGCAGGTCACAGCCTGCGTTGCGCCCAACAATGCGCCCTGCCAGACCTTTACTCTGTTTGCCACGCCCGCATCAAGTTGGAGAATCGAAAACGTCGGCGGGTCGACGCAGATCATACCGGCGGGACAGCCCTTTCAGTCGCTGGTGTTGCGCATCACCGATGGCGCCTCTCCTTCGAATCCCGTGATGGGCGTGAATTTGGTTTTTGATGTAACCCTGGCGCGTCTTCCGAAGGACAACGGAAACGGCGGCGGAGGCGATGACGGTGGCGGTGGTCGAGGAGGCGGCATGCCGGTCATCCTCGGCATTTACCAGAAGCAAATCCCGACCGCCGACGGCGGACTCGCCAGCTGGGTGCCGACCGTGGGCAACGTCCAAAGTTATTGTGACGTGCTGATCGCCCTCACCGCCGGTCCAGTCTCGTCGCAATTCCACTTGCAAGTGGTGCAGCCGATAGGAGCGCCGCCGCCAAGTCGGAAACCACTGTAGTGTGGCGCGGGCGCCCCCGCCCGCGGCCGTTGCCGTTGTAGTTGCCGTTGTAGTTGCTGTTGCCGTTGCCGTTGACTTGGTAACCCCAGCGCCCAGCCGCCGCGATGGCTGCCGGTCTAAAACCCAGTCGAACGATAGTTAGTTCACCGAGTGGACGACATTCGGATCCAGAAGAACAAACGAACACCCCGTGTATTCATAGCACCCCAGGATTCCGCGTCGCACGAAGCGCGCCGGATTCTTGTCCGGCGCAGGAAAGTCATAGTGAATGGAACTCAGCGTCTTGCCGAAAGCCTTCAACTTTTCCGATCCGCTGATGAACTTCACGTCCTGAATGTTGAATCGTCCAGTCGCTGGGTCCGCTGCCAGTAGTATGAAAAAGTCAGCGCTGGCTGTTCCGGGCACCAGCCGAGGCAGCTTGAAAACGTTCATCGCGTTGATGGCGTTGGAAGTCGCCATCATATTCTGGCCGTTGGGGGCCGCGGGAGCGTGCGTTTGAAGGCGCTCCAGGATTTTCCGGGATTGCTCCATCTCAGTCGAGCCGAGAAGCATGGCCGGGACCACAGCCATCGGGATACGATACAACGCAAACTGGCACATCTGAATTGCCGCTTGCGTCTTGTGCAACTGCTCATAGACTTGACACAGGTGGGCCGCCGTCACTCCATTCTGGGATATCTTCCACGCCGCCTCCAAATATTTTTCCGCACGATCCAGCGTCGACATTCGTTTGTGGACCCACCCGAGCGTGTCCCAGTAGGCGGCGAGAGTTGCGGTATTAGCCAGATCCTCAACCTGCAATTTTGACAGTTCGACCTTCGTGGATGCCTCTTCTTCCGCGCGCACCGCTTTTTCCCCATAGTCCAGTGCCATCGGCAGCTGCTTGTCTGCTTCAGCCATCTCATAGGCAACGCTGTTCAGCATCTCCTGCCCGGGATTTGCTTCAACTGCCCTGCGGAACGTCGCTGCTGCTTTGTCGTCATCGCCCGCCCGCAGGTAGGCCGACGCTAGTTGCCATTGCAAGGCTGCCAGTTCGGGGTTCATCTTGACGGCCGATTCCAGTGTGGAAACTGCCTCGCTGTAGCGTTTCAGCAGGAAGAGAACCGTCCCCAGACCGGCTGGTCCAGCGGAATCTTCGGGAGCGATCTTGATCAACTGTTGCCACACTGGAATCGCATCCTCAAGCTTTCCCGTGCTCATAAGGGTTAACGCGAGCGCCTTGTAGCCGACTATTTGCTGGGGATCGATTTCAATCGCCTTGCGGTACACCTCCAGCGCCAGATCCATCTGCCGGTTAAATTTGTAAATCTCACCCAGCCACAACCATGCACGCACAAACTTGGGATCGATAGCAACTGCGCGCTTAAGTGCCTCGATTTCCCCTTGTATATTGTGCTTCTCGTATTCCTGCTTTGCTTCATCGTACTGCCGCGCTGCTTCCGCATTCTCACTGTACGGCAGTTCCCAGATTTCGTTCTGATAGGCGCCTGTCATCATCGACGCCGCGGGCTGTGAGGAAGAAAGGACGGTGTAGGTGTTGTGGTCATCATCGACGGCTTTCCGGAAACTCTTGTATTCGCTGTATTGCGCGATGGGAACTTCGTGAAGCTTGATCACCATGTGCCGATCAGCAGTCAGCACGCCACCTTTCAAAGAGTACGACGCATCAAAGTCCGCAAAATCTCTCTTCAGGTGAACCGCCTTCGGTAGTTTCGGAAAATAACCCTTGGGAAGTTCAACCTGCGCGTGAAACTGCATCTCTCCTGGAGCCCCCAACCAGATCGGGACCTCGGGCTTCGCGTCGTCATCGCTCAGCGTGGGCAATGAAATCATGGGTAGCGGCGCCGTAATTTGACGCTCAGACCAGTCCGAATAGTCCTTCCGCTTATAGCTGTAACTGACATGAAAGGGTTCGTCTGTCTTCTCCGGGGCGCTTGCAGTGACGTCGCTGACGTCCCCGCCGAAGCCCGACCCATAGGACACCGCTTGTGCGAGATCTTTCCACTGCTGCATCGGCACGCGCCGGAACCCCGCTCGAAAAAGCAGTTCCACGTCGCCGCGGGTGGTTTGTGTCACCCTGCCCTCCAGCAGCCCACTGTCATTCAGCTTTGCTTCGATCTCGAATTTCTGCAACGATGGATACGGCAGATCCGCCGGTGTCAGCATCAGTTGCGCGTCTTTATCCTCCGGAATTCCAAGCGCGTGCTTATCCCGCAACGGTACGACCAGAACACCGAACGGCCCAATCTCCGTCGTCGTATCGAGCCAGACAACGCCCGTTGCGCGCGGAACCACCGTAATGACGTGATTGAACTGGGCCGGTGACGGCATGTCGGCATCGATCTCTCGAACCGTACTGATCAATGCCGGATAGGCCTTGATGCCAACGGCGCCGAGCAATGAAGCCAACAGCGTATGTTTATCCTTGCAATCGCCATACTGATTGGCCAGCACTTCCGCCGCCGCGTGCGGTTGATAACGTCCGATCCCGAATGAGACTCCGATATAACGGAACTGCGTACTGACGAAGTTGTAAATCGCCCGCATCCTGGCCTCGTCGTCAGCGGCGCCCTTGGTCAATTCGGCGGCTTTTGCGCGAACTTCCGGACTTGGCTTCACTCGTTCTTCCTGCAATCCTCGGTACCAGCGCCCGACCTCTTCCCAGTTCTGAAAACTGCTCAACATCACGTCTGGTTGGGGGAGTCGGCCGCGCACTTGCTGATAGGTCAGCTTTGCGGTCTGCTTCTTCTCTTGCTGATCGTCCTTCCGTTCGAGATTCGTATTGGTCCAGGTGTATATGCGATACGCCCCTGCATCGCTCACCGCAGGCCGGTACTCCGGGCTCTTCAACTTGATGGCTCGCTCGCGTGGAACCGTGACCTCCAGTTGCTCCTGTAACACGATGATGTCCTTCGTGAAGCTATGGTCCAGCCAGAATTGGCCGGGCGCGAGGGGTTTCGTAACGCGCTCATGCATCCCGAATTCGAGTTCGTCCCCAATCCCCAGACCCTTGACGGCAATGTGCTTCTCCCGGAGGTCACTATAAAATGGCGCCTCTCGGGTAATCTCCGCTGCCATGTCCTGCATGTTGTCCGGGGGCGTGACGACGACGATTCCGTCCGGCTTGCGCACTCTCACGTAGTCGATTTCAAAAGTTCCCGTGCCGCTCGCGTATGGAAACGTGAGAAGTCCGTAGCGCTGAACGCCTGCATCCGACTGAATACGAACACGAGCAGTGTCTTCCCGTACCGACGTGCCATCATTCTCCAGTTTAACCTTACGGACAAACTGCTCCATCACGTAGGCTTCCTTGGAGTAGTCGGGTTTCTCCGCGGATATCTTCGCGGAGGATTGCGCGTGAACGTACAACGGGGTTGTCAGAGAGAGGGCAAGGAGAAGCAACGATAGAAAATGCACAGGCTTAGACATTAGATTCGGTCTACAAACTCTTACCTCGTAGTTAGGAGGCAAGTATCTTGTAGCCGATCATTGTATTGCACTATTGCTGGGTGCGCTAAGCCGCACCGTCAGGACGCCGCCAAGAAAAACCGGCTCGCGGGCCCATCCCGCAGCCCGCGAGCCCTTCCTTAACTACTACGACGCGATCCTCTCCACCGCCGCATGACCCGGCTTCGGATACAGATGCCCGATCATCTGTTCGTCCAGTTTCGAGAGCTGCGCATTCAGCGGCGTCCCTTTGCCATCCGTAAACAATGACCCGTCGAACTGATACAGCATGATCGACTTCTTGTCGAAGCGCGTCGCGCTGATCCCGTTCGGCGAATACTTCTGGAGAATGTTGTGGTCAATGTCGTCCTTACTCCAGTAGTTCGGAGGCCCTGAGAACGTCGCATAGACCGCGTTCACGTCCCACTTCAAATGCTCGTTTGGTTGTTGATGCTCGTGGATGCATCCGAGCGCATGCCCGAATTCATGCACCACCACGCGTTGGTATTCCTGATCGTCGGTATCGTCCGTCAGCCAGCCAAAGTTCATGGTCGGCTGATACTGCGGGAAATAGTCGGTAATCAGGCAATCGGTCCCAACCGCCGACCATGATCCTGGGTCCGCCTGAAACGAAATGCGAATTTCAGAATCCGGATCGTCCCCAAAGTTGAGTTGAACGTTCGCGTAGTCTTCCCACTTGCGCGCGTTGTCCATCACTTTCTGCTGTTGCACTTCATCGCCGTCGAGAAACTTGCAGCGCAGGGTGTGGCCATTGTCCCACTGTTTCTGGTTGATAATGGCCATCCGCGCCACGGTGATGGGATGGTTCGCATCCAGTTCTCCCAGGTTGTCCACCTTGGCCACGTACTGGCCAAAGCTCGCCCGTGGAGAAACATCCCTGGACGTGAGCCCGGACTTTACTTGCAAAACGGCTGCGTAACGTGAAACTGCGGCCCGCTGCGCCATCGAACGCGCAGGCGCGTAGCCCTCGGGAATGACCCGATCGAAGCAGATACGACGTACTATCTCTTTTCCTGATTTTTCAGACATGGTGCCTCCAAAAAAACTTAACGACATTTGGGGCCCGGACGTTCTGGTTGGGAGTGGCTCCGCGAAGGGAAGGTCGGGGTGCCTGGGGAACTATTCCAATTTCTACTCCCCGGCAAAAGGCGTGTCAAGCCGTTTGAGGATGGACCGTTGAAGAAGCTTGACCCTTGAAAAATGTGAACTTGGGAATGGGAGGGCAGGGCTTCAGCCGTGCCGATGCAAACCAATAAGAATGCGGGCTTTGACCCCTGAGCGGTACCGCAAGTCCGGCGGAATTCGTCGCCCCGGGGCCGGGCAGCGAATGCCTCATTTGCTCTTCCTCTCCCCTTCGACTAAAGTATGAAACGCCTCATCAGAGGCGTCCCTGGTACCTTTCCGTAACCTCTATCAAAAAGGAGAAACTTCGATGTCATCCCCAGCTACCACTCCCGAATTCGCTCTCGCCTTCCGCGACACCATGCTCACTGGTTTCGCCAACGAAGTGGAAACAACCAAGAAGGTGTTCGCGGCCATTCCCGACAGCAAACACGACTATCGTCCCGAGCCCAACGCGCGTACCGCCTGGGAACTCGCCTGGCATTTGGCCAATACCGACATTCAATTCCTCGACGGCATCGCCGATTTGAAATTCACCATGGCCAACCCGGCCGAGGCCGATAAGCCCAAGACAACTGCCGAGCTGGTCGTCTGGTACGACAAGAATTTCAAGCGCGCCGCCGACCGCGTTCGTGCCCTCACCGGCCCACAGTTGGCGACTCCCGTCGATTTCATGGGAGCCTTCAACTTCCCGGCCGCCCTCTATCTCGGATTCCTCAACAACCACAGCATCCATCATCGCGGCCAACTCGCGACTTACTTGCGTCCCATGGGATCGAAGTGCCCGTCCATTTACGGAGGCAGTTACGACGAGCCCTTCCAACCCGCCGACGCCGAAAC
>JAYTFO010000251.1:0-7912 GCA_043734305.1 Acidobacteriota bacterium
CGCCCGCCGTTTTGCGGCACAAAAATCAGCTTTACCCAGGGGTTGGAGACTTGCTGTGCTTGCCAGCCTCTGTAATTGACGGCTTCGATTTTGCAGCGATTCGTGGTTGCGGAAGCAGGCGAAGGTTGCGCATGGACGTCATCGTGAACGAGCCACGCAAAAGGCAAGATTGCCAGTAATCGTAGAAGGCGGAATGTCACGCGCTTATTCATTGGTACAGCCCGACGATACGATTTTGGAATTCCTTACGGCAATCAGCGACATCTGTTCCAGGTCCGGATAGTGTCCCTCTGCGTCGAGCGAACGATCAGCGGCAGGGGGCCGTTGTTGAACGAGCGTCTGCATTGGCGGAGCACCCGGAAAGTATTGGGAATAGACCTTGTCGAATGCGTCGCGGTCGGAAAGGTTATCCAGGTAGACGGTTGTGCTGACGACTTGATCGAAATCCAAACCCGCTTCTTGCAGGTTGTCGAGTTGATTGCGCATGGTTTGCCGGAGTTGCGCTCCGGTTGCGCCGCCAAACACGCCACCGTGTGGGCCAGGAATGAATCCACTCTTGGCGGAACAATACAGGGTGTCGCCGGCAAACACACACGGACTGGCGGTCGGGCTCGGAGGCATATTTCTGGGGCGGATGGAGAGCCGGCGGACCAGGTCGCGCACGGCTACTCCGGTGTATTCAATTTGTGCCTGCATCGGTAATGAGGTTACTTCGATCGTGGCTCGCCCTGGCGTGTTGCCAAATTCAAAGCGCCGGGCGTAACGCTCGTTCATGACCTTGCCAGGTATCTTGTCCGTTAAATAAGGATTCACGAAGACATAGTGTTTCATGGTCAGCCCGGCTGCTTCCGCTACAGCCTTCAGTCCATCCAGGGCGAGATCAGTTTGCGCCCCGGGATCGTCCGGAGGCTTGCCGGTTTTGGGGTCGAGTCCTTGCATTGCCGACACAAACAGCCGGTCAACCGTCAAGATTCCCGGTGAAAATGGCCCCCATGATTTGTAGTCAGGCGGGATGACAGTTTTGCGCTCTGTCAGGCTGCGGACGGCAACGGCATTGATCTGAATAGCTGGCCGGGGTAGTTTCGAAACTCCCAGCACGGCTCCGGCAGGCGGAACGTTCGGGAAATATTTCTTAAAGATCGATTCGAATAACGGGTAGGTGCTCATGTCTTCCAGATAGACCTGGACATAAACAACATGCTCCATGGTCAGGCCCGATCTGCCGAGAGTTGTTTTTACATTGTCGAGCGCCTGGGCGGCCTGTTCCGTGAAATTGCCGGCTACGCTGCCGTCGGGCCGGTTGGCGCCTTGCGCCGCCAGATAGAGGTAGCCGTCCGCTTCCATGGTGGATGAGCACTTGGAAGCGGGAACCTTATTACTGGCTCCAGTTTCCGACGGACTCACCTGAGCATGAGCGGCGATTGTCGCAAGTAGAGCAAATCCCAAAAGACACTGGCGCATGTGGAACGTTCTCCTTGGCACTGAGTGCTTGCCGTAAGTCCAGATCACATTCCGGACGGCGCTGCTTTCCGCGCGGCGCTCAGGAGCTCGCGGAGGCGCTGCCCCACAATCAGGACCTCGTTCGGCTGAATAGTTGAGGAAACAAGTTCCAGCTTGCTTGATCCGGACGGCGATCCTTTCTTCCGGGGCTTTGGATTTCCTTCGCGAACAGCAGTAACGATACTGGGATTGTCCGCGCCGGCCACTTCGATTACAGGATCGCCCGCACGCAGTGCCTGCACACAGTCCTTGACGGTATATCCCCACTTTGCTTCATCCCAGGAAATATGAAGTGTCGGGTAGCGATTGCCATCGGAGGGAATAGAAATGTCGGTTGTAACACCATCGACCGTCTTGACGAGTGTGGCGATGCGTTCGACACGAGCATTCCATTCGCGGTTGAGTGCGTTGAGATCGGTCTTCAGCCAGGTTTCGACCGCCGTCAGAATACCGATGATTTCTTCCTTGCCTACCTTCATGGCACGGCACACGGCACCTTCCCACGGGCTGGTGTTCCGCATCGCCGCCTCAATCAGGTCCTTCCGGCCCAGCAGCAAACCGCTGCACTGCGGCCCACGAAGACCTTTTCCGCCGGAGAATGCGTACATGTCCAGGCCGAGCTTTGCATAGAGCTTGATGTTTTCGATGGGAGGAATGCCGGCAGCGTCATCCAGCAGGATTGGAACCTTGTATTGTTTTGCAACCGCATTTTCTTTTTCCAGATCGTCGCCAAGATGCGTGGTGTAGATCATGGCCGTATTGTCATTGATCGCGGAGGCAAGTTCTTGCGGAGTGTCCGCTAACACAAGCTTGGCGCCGGTTAACCGAATGGCATTGTCGAAGGCGCTTCTTCCGCCCATCATGACGACTTCATGTTTCAATCCGGTCGTGTCGGGAAGTTGCCAGATGTTGTTTGGTTCGGTGCCAGCCATGCAGGCCGCAGTGGCGGATGCCATCGCCCCCGCTGCGCCGGAAGTCACCATCCCAGCTTCGGCTCCCGTCAATTCCGCGAGCCGGTTGCTGGCGGCGTGCTGTAACTCGAACATGTTGACGAAGTATTCCGATGCTTCCCGTTGGGCCGCCTGCACTTCGGGGAACTCCAATGAGCCGCTGAGGTAAGTCCATGTGCCCCGGCAGTTGATAACGGTCTTGACGCCGAGACGGGTATAGACGTTGGCGTTAGATTTACCAACCGCAGTGGCCGCGCTCGCGTAGAGGTCTTTTACGAATATCTGGCTGAGCAGTGGAACGGCAGTTGCAAATCGGATGAAATGACGCCGGTTGAAATTTGGCATGGCTGGCATTGAAAAGCCTCCGCTTGAAATGGTAAAGATTTCGTCGTAATTCACAGGAGCCACCCTAGGCGACTCCCCCCTTGGTTTCGACGGCTAAGCCTCAGTCAAATTGATGTTCCTTCCTGCGACCCGCGGATTGAGCGGCCGTATCCCTCGGGCCTGGAGACTGCTGGACGATGTAGCTCACAAGGTTCTCAACTTCGGCTGAGGTGAATTTCTGCCGATAATCGACAGGCATGGAAAGGGTGCGCGAACGCTCGATCGACCGGATGTCGGACTTAAGAAATAAATTAAACTGCCCATCCGCATCCTGTATTTGAATCGAAGAGTTGTCTTCATTGCGGATGACACCAGAGAACTGTCGGCCTGCGCTGGCCGTGACATGGGCGAAGGGCAGTGCTTTTTGCTCCTGCGAATTGACGATGGCGGCGCGGATATCGTTCGCGTCGTTGTCGTAGGCGAAATCAGTCAGGTCGGTCGCCAGGAAGCGTCCCTCTCCGTGCATCGCATGACAGTCGGCGCAGCGACCCTTGCCAAAGAAAAGTTGTTTGCCCTCTGTAGGATTTCCGGTGTCACCCGGGGCGTCGCTTTTTCCCTGCAGGAAACGGATATAGGACACGATGGACTGGATCTTCAGGGTGTCCAACGTGCTGAAGGATGGCATTCCTTCGCTGGAGATTCCATCTTGAACGATTTGGATGAGTTCCGAATCTGGCATGCCTTTCGCGCCGGATGTCCGGCCAATGCCGGGCGCATGCTCGCCACCACTGCCGTCCAGTCCGTGGCAGACGGAACAAGAGGATTCATAGAGATTCTTGCCCTGACTGGGGGCAAGCTGGTTGGGCGGGACGATCGGGTTTGAAGTCTGAGCCACCATCGCGTCGGGCAGAAGAGTCAGGGCAAGGGCGATCCCACCGATGCGCAGCCAACGAGAGAGTTCGAATGATCGCGGGGAACCGTTCGCCGGAGCCGACAAGATTGAGACGCAAGTCCTAGCCGATGGTTTGGATCGGGGATGCGGTTTGTCGTAGACCCTTCGCAGCATTCCACGTGTTCCTTCTACTTTGGAGGAATCGTTCAGTACGGCACAAGAATACACTTTGGCGCCTTTAGTGCTGTCCCGTGATCCACACCACTGCGCCTCGCTCCAGCGGCGGCAGCGTGAACTCCATTCGATCTCCCTGCTTCACGCCCTGAACAATCTGTTGTTCGCCGAGGAAGGCAAGATATGTCAGGGAATTTCCCATTGCCGCCGGAACTCGCACATGGATGCCCGTGGCTGGCGTCGGAACCGCTACCTTGCCGGGAACCAACCCGCCGAAGTTGGCAAAATACACATGCGACGTGCCGTTGACCATTGCGAAGTTCGCCGCCACAGTAGTCGGAGCGTCAACTTGGATGCCATCGTTCTTTCCCAAGGCGTTCAACAGTTCCGCAGGAGGATTCGCCGAGGCCGCCGCAAATCCGCTCACCAACGCGTTGTAGTATTCTCGTGCCGGATCGGATGGCAACACTATCTTTTGGGAGGACTGCGGGATACCAGAGAAATCCGGCCCCAAGACAACCAGCCGTCCGCCCCGGTCAACGAAAGCTCTGAGGTCCTTCCGTTCGGTTTCGTTCAGTATGCTGATACTCGGGAGGATGAGCGTCTCACCGTGAAAGTCCGCCAAGGTTCTGGGCGTAACCACCTGCAAGGCCCGGTGCTGTTGGATGAGCAGTACGAGTGTGCCTCGATAAGAGGGAAGAAATTCTTTCGCGGTGTAGTCGCGGCTCTTCGGAGAAAAATACACACCCACGGGATGGATCGGAATGCGTGGAGAATATAACTGCTTTTCGTTCTTTTCGATCCACTCGAAAATCTGCTTACGCGTCGCTAGATCATTGGAGCCGGCCATTGAATGTCCCGGCGCATCCCAAAAGTTCGCTCCCGCCATCACGATGGAGTTGGCGAGATTTTTCATCGGCTCTGGCGGACTAACTTCTTTCTCTCCATCCCACGAATAGTTCAAAATCCAGGTGGCCTTGCCCTGCGCAAAAGCGCGGAACGATAGCATGCCGGCCTGATATAAGAACCAGTCGATCTGGGAGCGCGCCACTGCCATGTGCCCGCCGTTGCCGAACTCGTACTCATGCGCAATGACGTCGATCACGTTGTACATTTCGTAGACATCCGCGCCGACCCGCGTCGCTTCTTCTTCGATTCCCGGATAGATCTCAGGAATCAGCATGATGTCAGGATTGACGGCGCGTGCATTCTCGCGAATTTCCCGCACGAAGTCAGTCATGGTCTCAATTCGAAAATCAACCCATTTGCGAAAATTGACGTCCTGGAAATCGCCTAACTTCACATCCTTCTTTGCGTCGAGCCCGGTCTTCTCGCGAAAGGCAGCAACCGTGTGGTCGTCGAAACTCGCCCAACTGTCCTCCCAACCGTCGAAATGCGTCATCCAGTAGGGGATGTCCACGTAGATTCCGTCAATGCCCGTGCCGGCGATTTCGCGCACCCGCTGCATGTATTGTTTCCGCCACTCTTTCGCGTAGGGGGTGATCCACACATCCTCATCGCCCTCTCTGATCCAGAACGCAGCACCGCCAGTAAACACTGCAGGCTCACCCGTGATCTTTCGTTGTACCCAATCCGGATGATCTTTCATCACCGAGTGGGCAGCCTTGTCGGCATGGGCGGTGATGCATTCCGTACCCGCGATATACACAAAAGCCTTATTGTTGGCCTTGTGCGCTTGTGCTGCGACGTCGCGAATGACTTTGAGTTTGGCCGTGGGGTCGAGGTAGCTCTCGTAGCGTCCGGGAATGTCGTTGTCCACTTCAATGCCGAAGACGTGAGAGTCCTGTGCCTGCTGGACGATCTGGTCTGTGTGTTGGCGCTCCAGTCCGTAGGCGGCGATGCGTACGGTGTGGGTCCAATTCTGCTTGGGTTCCTGTCCTGTTGAGTTGGCCGACAGAACGCTGACAAGTAAGAGGAGATTAAAAATCGATGAAAGCTTCATATCTCGCCACCTCCGGTTTTATCAATGCAATATGTCTGCGATTTAGCCGCAGCGTTCAGCCCTCAACTCTATTACGTGCTCGTCAGCGACTCCAGTGCATGGGGTGACGCCTCGGCCCGAATCGTATACGTTCCGGGTCGCAACCCAGTGAACTGATAAATTCCGCTTCCGTTGGATACGCTGGACACGGCAATGTTGGTAGCCTCATCCGTGAGCGTTACCCCCGCTCCGGGGATCACCGCTCCCGAGGCGTCGCTGACAATACCAGTCAACTGGGCGGTATACGTGGATTGTGCCGCAACGGGGGTGCTTACCCCCAAAGTGAGAAGAAAGAGTGCCAGGGCTATTCCGCAGAAATTCTAAAAACTTCGAAGTGAAGTACCGCATCCACCACCCCCAACAATTTAGGTTTACAGACCCGGGATCGAGACGAGAGCCAACTGTTACGCGAAGTACGGCACAAAGCGCCCCCGCGAAACCAGATGCTTCACGATTCCGTTCATCGCACCTTTGAAAATACTAGTCACCCCTGATACACCTGCGAATGCGCTGTGTCAATCCAATATTTCAGAACGGCAATGATGTTTTCGTCAGGTGAAATGCAAAGCGTGTGCAGCGCATGACGCGTGAGTGCGAAGAATCGCAGAACGCTTTGCGAATCGAGAGCTTCTCTACTCGGGCTTTCTCGATCCAGTTCAGTGCGCCAAATAGGGAATGTGCCCCTTGATTTTTGTTTGGAGGCGGTAGACGGAGGTGGTGGCTGTTATGTATAGAGCGCGGTAGTCGCTGTCTCCCCACGCGAGATTAGCCGACTGCTCGGGAAGGACAATGGTCCCAATGTGCTGGTCCTTGGCGCTCCACACCCAAATACCTCGGGGGCCGGTTACGTAGAGGTTGCCGTTTACGTCGACTTTCATGCCATCGGGAACTCCGCTGCCATGTTCTCCTGGCTCGTCGCCAAAAATTCGGCCATTTGTGAACGAGCCATCGGCGCTGACGTCGTAGACGCGAATATTCCTCTGTGCACTGTGCTGATCATAAGAGGCGAGTGTGACTGACGTGCGGCCACAATCGCCCTTTATCCCAGGCGAATGTTTCCCCGAGGTTGCTCTACTTCTGTTTAACGGCGATCGCGGAGACTTCAATACGAGCATCATTGACCAGGGCCACCGCCTGAATGGTTGCGCGCGCCGGTTTCGGGTCGGGCATGATTTCTTTGTAGACTTTGTTCATGTCTCCAAACTCTTTGATGTCCGCCAGATAGACAGTCACAGAGACGATGTCGGACATCTCGAAGCCAGCGGCCTTCACCACTTTCTGAACATTTTCAAGCGCCGCTTTCGTTTCGGCAGCGATGCCTCCGGGTGCAAGTTTTCCGTGCTCGTCGGATCCTTCCTGTCCGGCCACATACAGAGTCTTACCGGCAAGTACTCCGTCGCTGAAGGGGAGGCCCTTGCCGCCGCCGAGGTTAATGGCTTTGTGCTTTTGGGCAAAGCAGTTCGGGCTGGCGAACAGCCCCATCCCGAGTACCGCAAAGGCGAAGAACATGGTCGGGAGCAGACGACGGTGTCTTTTCATTTTTGAATGTCCTTTTTCGTACAATGAATTTTGGCCTTCCCAGCAAGCCGCACACAGTGTTACAGTCCGCGCATGGAATTGCAAACAGAAATGCGCTGACCAGGAGATGGATGTGAACAGAATCCGCTGTGCACAGAGGTTCCGCTCAAGTACTGCTTTTTCAAGATGGATGATCGTTGTAGGGATCGCGTGTGCTGGAGCGTTGCTTCTGGCGGCGCAATCGGTGTCTGGCGGTGCGCCGGTTTCGGATGAGAGCGCGCTCCTTGCGGCTTTTCGCAGAGTGGAAGTGGCATCTGTGTCCGATGCCATCGAGCAACTCGTTGGCAAACGTATGTACATGAGCCATCGTATGACGCCGATCTTTACCACGAAGTTCGCCGGAGTTGCGCGCACGGTCCAACTGAAGAAAGACGAAGGCAATCACGATCCGGCCGCGTTGAGTGGGATGCTCGCGGCGATTGATGAAGGCGCGGCGAATTCTGTTTATGTGATGTCGGTCGAAGATGGTGCGGACATCGCCGGCATGGGCGG
>JAYTFO010000252.1:0-6567 GCA_043734305.1 Acidobacteriota bacterium
GCTTTCAACACGCCTTCCGCATTGCCCTGGTGGTAAAGCTTGCGAGTGATCTCCGCAACTTTGGTCAGACTGCTTACTTCGCCGGCTTCATGCGTAAGCGCAGTCGCCGCCGCTTGCGAAGCTGCGGGCGTGGGCTGCAACCCCACGACTGGCGCAGGCGGAGCCACCGCTCCCGAATACTGCGGCTCCATTCCCGCCGCGATATAAAGCCGCTGTAATTCCTGATTGCGGGTCTCTTCTCCCGGAAATAGCTCCTTGATTCTCTGCAACCGCTCCACCGCTTTGGACCGCATTCCGTATTGCACCAGGATTTCGGCTTGCAGCATCAGATCCTGCAACGCAGCGGCACCCAGGGTCGGCTCTTCCATCTTGACGGTCGCCTGTTCCGCTTTTTTCACGGCACTGAACCGCGAAGCAATCACATTGAAACGCTGGTCGTCGATTTTGCCGCGCAATGCTTCCAGGCGTTTCTGGTGTCCGGGTTCGTAGGGATCCACTTCCGCCCCACGGTCCAGACATTCTCCGGCTTTTTGGTAATCGTGTTTTGTGCAGTAGAGGTCGAACAGCTTCAGCAACGCTTGCGCGTAATCCGATTCCCGGTTGGAAGCGTTGTAGAGTCCCGCCAGAAATTCCAGCATCTCGGTGGAAGGGCGGTGCGACGCCACGACTTCCTGAATCGTCGCCAGAAACGACCTTCTCTCCCCGCGCCGTCGCTGGAAGACCTCAAGTTTGTTGGCCAGAGCGACCGCTTCCGCATCCAGTTCGGAATCCAGCATCTTGCCAATCAGGTTGACTACCTGGTGTATGCGCGCCGGATTCTGTTCGAACATTTGCCAGATCAGCGGCTCGCAATCCATGCAACGTCCCGCAGCCAGCAGCGCCTGGGCATACAAATCGCGTAAATCCAATGCGGCATTTCCAGAATGCACCAGCGGCTCGAAGATAAAGATGGCCGCACCGGCCTCGCCCTGTGCCAGCAGGCTCTTGCCATATGCGATCGCAATTTTCGCGTCAGCCGGATTTTCCGAGTACGCTCGCTCGAACCAAGGCGCGCCATTTCCACCAGCGGCCACAGCGATCTCCGCTATTTTCAAAAAGAACTGCGCCGCCAGCACATGCTCGCCCAATTCGGCGGACGCCTCCGCGACCCGCATGTGATTCTGCTGCGTCGGTTCCAAATCCACAATCCGTCGCAGAACTAGCAAAGACTCTTCCTTGCGCCCCTGTTTGCTCAGATCCTCCAGCGCATTTTCAAATGTCCCGATCGCCAATTTCTTGTTGGAATTTTCCAGGAGTTGCCCGAATCGCACCTTCTGTTCCCAACTCGGGTTGGCGTAGCGTGCCAGCTTCTTGTACGTCAGACTGGCGCGAGTTGCCTCCTGCGCGGCGACCTGCCGATCGAAAAGTTCCCCGAGCAGCGTGACGGCCTGCGGCCCTTTGTTGAGAGACAGGCACAGGTCGGCAGCCATCTGGCGCACGTTGTCGTTTTGCGGATCGTCTTGCAGGACCAGCAAGTATTCCGCCAATGCCTCAGCGGTCTTGCCCTTCTGCAAAAGCTTCTCCGCCTTCTCGACCCGGCGGGTTATTTCGACGCGATTGGGGTTTTCCGGCATCGGTAGTGTGGGGGCGGAGAGACCCGTTTTGATTCTAGGTTTGCCCCTTCGCTCCAGCAACGCGCTTGCGCCACTCGGCGATTACGAAAGTCATGTCAAGTGGGTCGCTGCCCGAGCTGTGGCGCCGGAAGGCATCGCTCAAAACCGCAGACCTCAATCCCGAGAATTGCCAGCGCGATATTAAAGTCTGGCCCCTTTTGTGCCGATTGCGAGACTGAGGCGGAGTGTTTTTCAGCAACTTATGGGCGCTGCGGCCAATTTCGATCCGCGTCTCGGCTCCCGCTGGCGCGGGTTCACAAATCTGCGCTTCCTCCGTTTCCTGGGTACCAACCTCGTCCTGGTCGCCATGCTCTCGGGCATCGCCTTGCTCAGGGACCATTGGAAACAAGCCTACGGAGGAACCTTGACCAGTCTGGTGATCGCGGCCTCTCTGCTGGCCCTCACGCTGCGGCTGGCGCTTACTCAGTTCCACCAGCATGAGGAAATCGCCCAGCGCAAGTCCGCACAGGAACAACTGGCCGCCTCACACCAGAAAATCGCGCTCTTGCTCGACAATGCTCAACAACAAACTGCTGAAATCACTCAGATCAGCCAACTCGGAAACCTGCTTCAGGCCTGCACCACCCGCACAGAAGTTTTTGCCCTTATTCCTGAACGCGTGGTACGCATCTTCCCCGGAACCTCTGGCGCACTCTCGTTGCTCGACGCTTCCCGGACTCGGGCCGAGTCGGTAGCCCATTGGGGCCTGTATCCCCCGCTCGATGAGCATCTTGGATGGGGCGACTCTCGCTCCAACAGCCCTTCCATCTCCGCTCCCCTGATTGCCAATGACGAAGCCTTCGGAGTGCTTGTACTTCAGGACGACGCGCAACCCTCCGATGCTTCGTCGCCATCCCATTCCAGTGAACTCGCTCACCGCCGGCAGGTAGCTTCCGCCCTCGCCGAACAGATTGCTCTCACCATTTCCAACCTTGATCTGCGCGAGGCTCTCCAAACGCAAGCCACCCGCGATCCCCTCACCGGCCTCTGCAACCGCCGCTACATGCAGGAATTTCTTGACCGCGAGATCAGCCGCGCTCGCCGTCGTAAGCTCCCTTTGTCCGTGATGATGATCGATATCGACCATTTCAAACGCTATAACGATTCCTTCGGACACGGCGCAGGCGACGATGCGCTCCGGCTGGTCGCCGAGAGCCTGGAGCGGGCGGTCCGCGCCGAAGATCTGGTGTGCCGTTACGGAGGCGAAGAATTCATCGTGATTCTTCCCGAGTGTGCGCTCCCCCAGGCTGCGGTTCGCGCCGAAGCCATTCGCACCCTTCTCCGGGACCTCTACGCCGATCGCCCCGGCGAACTCCCCGAGGTGGTCACCGTATCAATCGGCGTCGCCGCCTTCCAGGAAACCACCAGTTGGGCCGATCGGCTGTTCGAGTTCGCCGACCAGGCTCTTTATCAAGCTAAACACGAAGGCCGAGACCGGGTAGTCGTCGCCCGTCCGGAAAACGACCGCAACGCTCCGCCTTTCCAACCCGAGGACCATCCGGTCGCGGCCGCAACGGAAGCCCCTCTCCGTTCTTAGCAGGCTTCGGAAAAACGCTGGCGTTGACCTTGCTTTGAAGGGGCGCGGCTTCAGCCGAGCCGTAACCCACACAAATTGACTCCGGCTTCAGCCGCCGAGGGAATCTACTTTAGGAAAGGTATCTTTCTTCACCTCTTGATAGATTGCCCTGCCAAGCCCCGTTGCGAATCGACCAGACGTAGTTTTCCCAGCACCTTCCCCTCAACTTCTGATACAACCAACCATCCATGTCCTCGTCCGCTTCAACTGCCGAATCCGGCCTTCGCCACCAACTCAGCGCCGGACAAATGACCATGGTCGCGGTGGGCGGCTCGATCGGAACCGGCCTTCTCCTGGGAACCGCCGCTGCCATCGAACTCGCCGGCCCGGCCGTGATCTTGAGTTTCGTGCTCGCCGCCTTCATCAGCTGGATCGTCGCGCTTGCTCTCGGCGAACTTGCCAGCACTCATCCCGCCGCCGGATCTTTCGGCGTTTACGGCGACCTCTATCTGAACGATTACGCCGGCTTCATTTCGCGCGCCGGATACTGGCTCGCCATCGCCGTGTCCATCGGCGCTGAGATGGTCGCCTCCGCCACCTACATGCAACTCTGGTACCCCAGCGTCCCGGCGATTCTCTGGGTCGTAGTTTTTTCCGCGTTCCTGCTCTCGACCAACCTGCTCAGCGTTCACGCCTTCGGACGCTTCGAATTCTGGTTTGCCATGATCAAGGTCGCGGTCATCGCCGCCTTCATCGTGCTCGGCGCAGCCCTGCTTCTCACCGGACGCGCCCAACCCCAATACACCGCCCACGGCGGATTCTTCCCGCTTGGCGCGGCCGCCCCTCTACTCGCCATGACCTTTGCGATGTACACCTTCGGAGGAGTCGAATTCGTCGCCGTCACTTCCGGCGAATCCACTTCCGCCAAGGAAATCGCCCTCGCCGTGCGCATGACGTTCCTCACCCTGACTTTTCTATATCTCGGCGCGATCATCATCCTGGTCGGCATTATGCCGTGGAACCGCGCCGGCGTCACCGAGAGTCCGTTCGTAACTGTTTTTCGATCCGCGAGACTCCCCGGCGCCGCTCACATCATGAATTTCGTAGTGCTCACCGCCGCGTTGTCCGGCGCGAATGCCGCGCTGTACATCTCCAGCCGCATGCTCTTTTCTCTCGCCCGCACCGGATGGGCTCCCGCCGCCCTCGGACGCCTCAGTTCCAAAGGCTCGCCCACTCTTGCCTTGCTCGTTTCGTCCTACGGAATCATCGTCGCCCTCGCCCTCGAACATTGGGCCGCCTCGAACGCGTTCGTCTACATCCTGCGCGGCGCATTCTTCGGCATGATGCTTTCCTGGATCATCTCTCTCGCCGCCCACATCTCCTTCCGCCGTAGGATTACTCCCGAACAAGCCGCCGCCATCCCCGCGCCCTCTCCGATGAAAGGCTGGGGCTCGGTAATCGGACTGGTCGTCGTCCTCGCCGCCATCGGCAAGACCTGGTACGACTCCCGCATCAACCTGATCAGCGGCGTGGCGTTTCTGCTCGGACTGACCGTCCTCTATTTTCTGCTACGTCGGCGGTCAGCTTAATTCGAGACGATTTCGTCACCACCATTTTGGCCGGTCCGAAGGGTTGCCGCCATTGTCCTGCAGACTCGAATGTGGCAGGAGTAGTTGGTGAAATCGCACCAATCATCGGTTTGGGACTCCGAAGCCTTGTGCATTCATGGACTTGCACTCGCATCCCCGCCGACCATGAGGCGCCGCCATGATCGGCCAAATCGTTCCCGCTACAATAGTGTCGAAACGCTCGGTGGCGGTGGAATTTGAAGATTTGCTCGCCAGCCCGGCGGTACGCTCAGCCCGGTCGCTTCCATCGCGATTGCTTAACCACGTTGCCAGAATTGTGGATATAATGTCCTCAATCTGAGAGTCCATTCACACCAAGGTGGAACCCAGAACTTCCCTCCAAAAAATCCCACTGTTAGGAGCTAACCCATGGCTTTCACCAGGATTTTTCGCTCAAGTCTACTGATCGCGCTCGTGGCTTTATTTTCACTTCCCGCGTTTGCCAGGATTGGCGTGCGCCAAACTTCTGACAACGGTACTGGTGGAAACATCGACCAGTGGATGCTGCTTGGCCGCAGCGTCGTGATTCCACTGAGCGCAAATGGCAAGTCCGTAAAAGCCACGCGTGAGATTCTTTGTCCGAACCAGGATCGGCCCCAGGCTCCGGGCACGTGCCCCAGCGGCGATTACCTCTTCATCTTCCAAATCCAGTCCACGTCCAGCAACGTGTCCGTCAATATCGGAAAGTTACAAGGCTTTGTGAAGGTCGACGGCGATGGAGGCTCGTATGGCGTGATGATCTGCGACGACACACTTAACGATCAGGAGCTCTGCACAAACGATCCTAACGACCCAAACTTTTCCAATATTTCAGGAATAACGTTCCAAGTGAAGAGCAAGACCAGCGTCAGTTTCGTTGTCCCGTCGTTCCCGAATTTCCCTGTGGGCAGTAATCCGCCGGCCGAAGGACAGGGGCTCACGTTTTTCGTTAAGACCCACCAGAATCCGGCGCTTGGAATCGCTTACCCCAGCCTCGGGATCAACTGAGTGCCTTACAGCTTACCCCCCCGGCCCCCTCAGTCCGGGGGTTCTAAAAATCGCACCCGCCTTCAATGCTGCGGAGAGCGTGCATTGTTCAGTAGTTCCTCCGCCCTCCGTTGCAACAGCTTGAATCCCAGTCGTGCGGCCTGATCTCTTAGCGATTGAAGTTCTCGAGTGGCGCTATCGTGCTCTCCCGTTGACAGTTGTATCTCTGCGAGGGCCAGCATCGCCTGCATGGACCCGAGAACGTAATCCATCGACTTGGCGTGGTCCAAGACCTGCGCCAGCCGCCGAACTGCTTCGGCGGGCTTTTTCTTCAGCGCCAGGAATTGGGCAGCAGCAATGTCAGTCGCAATCAGTACGGTACGATCCTTACCCGAGAGTTTATGAACTACTTCCAGCTCGGTCTGACTCTGATCCGTTCTATTTTGGCGAATTAGAACCCTCACTAGAAGAGTACGCGCCAGTGTTTCTTGTTCCGCATCCCCCAATTCATGCAGCTTCAAAGCCGCATCGGTAGCCATCTGGAAGGCTTGGTCCAGGTTGCCCTCCTCAAAAGTCAGAGTTGCCAGTGACAGTTGGCCCGTTGCAATCGCGGAACCTTCACCGAGCTGTTTGCGGATCTCCAGGGATTCCTTGTAGCTGCTGGATGCGCCCGTCAAATCATCTTTCGCGAGTTGGACATCGCCGACGGCAGTAAGCGCGTAGGCAACATCGGCGAGCAGGCCCAATGACCGCGAGATCGAGAGCGCCTCGTTGGCTTGTAGTTCTGCCTGCTTCAGATCGCCCA
>JAYTFO010000253.1:0-9913 GCA_043734305.1 Acidobacteriota bacterium
GCAAAGAGTTATTGTCGTGGGGCGCGGGCTCGTCCGCGAATACGCCAAACAGGCCGTGCTGACCCGATTCGGCGTCGCGCTGCGATTTCTGCGCGCGGTCAATCGCCTTATCGAGCGACTGCATCAGCGGAGCCCGCCGTCCCAGCGAGTCCATCGCCCCGCTCTTGATCAGCGATTCCAGGACACGCTTGTTGAGCATCCGCAAATCGACTTCTTCGCAGAATTCAAACAGCGACAGAAAGTTTCGCCCGAGCTTCTTACGCGCGGCCACAATCGACTCGATTGCATTCCCGCCCACGTTCTTCACCGCCGCCAGCCCGAATCGTATCGCCGTTCCATGCGGCGTGAAGTTCGCATCGCTCACATTGATGTCTGGCGGCTCCACCGCAATCCCCATCTCGCGACATTCGTTGATGTACTTCACCACGTCGTCGGTCGAGCCCGTAACCGAAGTCAGCAATGCTGCCATGAACTCGACGGGATAGTGCGTCTTCAAATACGCCGTGTGATAGGCCAGCAGCGCATAAGCAGCCGAGTGCGACTTGTTGAAACCGTACCCGGCAAACTGCGCCATCAGATCGAAAATCTTTTCGATCTTCTTCGACGGATACCCATTCTTCGCCGCCCCGCTCACAAACCGTTCGCGCTGCGCCGCCATCTCATCGGCCTTCTTCTTGCCCATGGCGCGACGCAACAAATCGGCATCGCCCAGCGAGTATCCGGCAAGACGATTGGCAATCTGCATCACCTGTTCCTGATACACGATCACACCCAGCGTTTCCTCAAGAATTTCTTTCAGCTCGGGCAGTTCGTATTCGACTTTTCTGCGCCCGTGTTTGCGCTCGACGAAGTCGTCGATCATCCCGCCCTGAATCGGTCCCGGCCGGTAGAGCGCGTTCAACGCCGTCAGGTCTTCAATCGAATTCGGACGATACCGCCGCAGCACGTCCCGCATCCCAGACGATTCAAACTGAAACACGCCCGAAGTAAGTCCACTATGAAACACCTTCTCGTAAGTAACCTGATCTTCCAGCGGAATATCGTCAAGCTTGAATGTGGGGCGGACACTCTTGTCCGCCGCCTTGTCCAACTCAGTGCCCTGTCCCTGCGCAATCAACTTAATCGTGTCGTCCAGAATCGTCAGCGTAGTTAGCCCAAGAAAGTCCATCTTAAGCAGACCCATCTTTTCGATGGCCACCATGTCAAACGCCGTAACAATTTCGTCGTTCTTGGTCTTGTGCAGCGGCACCAACTCGATCAGCGGCCTCGGCGAAATCACCACGCCCGCCGCATGCACGCCTGAGTTGCGAACCATTCCTTCCAGCTTGCGAGCGGTATCCAGCAACTGCCGCACCTGTGGATCCTTGTCGTACGCCTCCTGCATCTGCGCCGATTCTTTGAGGGCATCATCGAGATGGATGTTGAGCGTAGTGGGCACCATCTTCGCGATGCGATCCACGTCGGCGTAAGGCATATCCATGGCTCGCCCGACGTCTTTGATGGCAGCCTTCGCCGCCATCGTCCCGAACGTAATAATCTGCGCGACGTTCTCGCGCCCATATTTTTCGGTGACGTACTGAATCACTTCGCCCCGCCGGTTCATGCAGAAATCAATGTCGATGTCCGGCATCGAAATGCGTTCAGGATTCAAAAACCGCTCAAACAGCAGCGCATGCTGAAGCGGGTCGATGTCCGTGATCCCCAATGAATACGCCACCAGCGCGCCCGCCGCCGATCCGCGACCCGGCCCTACGGGAATGCTCTTCTCCCGCGCATAGCGAATAAAATCCCACACGATCAGGAAATATCCGGAAAACTTCATCTGCTGAATGATGGCCAGCTCGCGCGCCAGCCGCTGCTCGTAGTCCGTCAACGGATGCTTCAACCGCCCCTGCTCGGACAACCCGCGCAGCACTTCCAACCTCCGCGCGAACCCTTGCCGGGTGATGTGCTCAAAATAAGTGTCGATCGTGAATCCGTCGGGAACTTCAAAGTGCGGAAACGGTGTCGGCACTTTCTCCAGCCGAAGGCTGCAACGCTCGGCAATTTCGAGCGTGCGCTTGAGCACGTCCGGAGTGTCCTTGAACACGCGATACATCTCGTCATGGCTCTTGACGAAGAATTGCGTGCCCTCGAACTTCATCCGGTTCGTATCCTGTATGGACTTCCCCGTCTGAATACAGAGCATCACATCCTGCGCGTGCGCATCTTCTTCGCACAGATAGTGACTGTCGTTGGTGGCCACCATGGGCAACGCCAGATCCTTCTCCAACTGCAGTAGCCCCGCGCGGATGCGGTGCTCCTGCTCCAACCCCTGGTCCTGAATCTCCAGATAGAAATTTTCTTTGCCGAAGAGGTCGCGATACGAGGCGGCTGCCTGACGCGCCGCGTCGTAATTGTTCTCCATCAGCCGCTCGGCCACCTCGCCCTTCAGGCAGCCCGAGAGCGCGATCAATCCCTTGGAATGTTCCGCCAGAAATTTCTTGCTGACGCGCGGCTTGTAATAAAACCCGCGCAGCGACGCTTCCGAAGTGATTTTCACCAGGTTGCGGTAGCCTTCTTCGTTCTCCGCCAGCACCAGCAGGTGATTGTAGGTATCACCTTCCGGCGGAGTGCGCGCGATGTTGTGGTCGTCTTTCTTGCAGACATACAGTTCGCATCCGACAATCGGCTTGATGCCCTCTTTGTGCGCCGCGTTCACGAAATGCACCGCGCCAAAAATATTTCCGTGATCGGTCATCGCCACCGCCGGCATGCCCAGCTCTCGCACGCGCTCGGTAAGCTTTTCGACGTCGCAGGCGCCGTCGAGCATGGAGTAGTCGGTATGCAGATGCAGGTGGACGAATTGATCGCTCATGCGAGAACAGGACCGGGGCCAGACATGGCTCTCATTCTATCGACTCGCCGCAGATGTGCAACGCCAGAGAATGGTGCAGTCTTCGGCCGGTCGTTCGGCCAGCGGTTCGGCCAGTGATACGATACTGCCAGTGAAAATGTCCGATCAAAATCGCTCGGCGATGGCACGCCGCAGAGCAAAATCCACCGCACCCGGGCAAAATAAGTCAGGTAAAAAGAAACGTCAGCGCTTTGCGATGTGCGTGCGCAACGATTCAAATCCCTCCGCACTCAAATTACGCAAGACCTACGAAGTCATCCCCGACGGCAAGGCGACCAAGAATCATCTGATAAGAGTCGTGGACGAACTCGGCGAGGATTATCTCTACCCAGAAGACTATTTCGTAGCCGCGAAAGCTCCCGCCCGCTAGCGCTTCTTCTTGCCCGCCGGTTTGCTCTTCCCTTTTGCCGCGGGCTTCTTTGCGGCTGGCTTCGCTGGCTTGCTAGCAGGTTTCGTGGCCGCAGGTTTGGCCGGCGCTTTCTCCGGCTTACCCTTGGCAACTACCGCAGGCTTGGGAGGAGTCTTCGCCACAACCACAGGCTTGGCCGGAGCAGCCACCGGCGCAACCGCAGTCGCCACAACAGCCTTCCCTTTGCCCTTGGCGCCCGGTTTCGCGGGCGTAGCTGCAACCGCAACCGGCGCAGCCGCCGCTTTCCCCCGTCCCCGTTTCACCGGAGGCGGTGGTGGCGGAGGCGGTGGTGGTGGCGCCAGCGGTTTCAGAAATTTCAAAGTCTCCGTCCGCGATCGTAATTTGCCGTCCAACAGCAGCAGGAAAACATCGTGCGCAATCTTCGGATACGTCGGCATTTGCGGCGTGATATGCAGTTCGGTCATCTCCAGCAGCGGGATCTTGGTCTGCACCTGACGCCACTTGGTGAAGAAGTTCTTGATCTTCTGCACGACTCCCTGCTGCCGAGCCGTAATCGCCAGGAACAAAATCATCTCCGGACGCGCCGACGACAACAACGTCCACGTCCGCGAAGGCGTCGCCGCTTCCTTGCCCGACAAACGCTTCGCCAGGTCCTTGGCGTGATCTTCCAGATCCTTCCACGCCGCCACCAGATCCTTGCGCGGAATCGCTTTGCGAATTTCCGCAACGTCCTTATCGCCCAGCCGCGCGGTCAGAAAATAAAGCACAGACGGCGCCACGTCCGGCGTGTACCCAAGTTCATTCATCTGCTGACGCGTCTTCATCAGCGCGCCCAACCCGGCCGTGTCGGCCTTGGCTGAACTCCAATGCTCGTTCAGCACCTTCAGCCATCCCTCTTTTTCGTAAACTTTCAGGATGTTGACGGGATCGTCTTCGTAGGCAATCTGTTCGATCTCATGCCCGATCGCCGAATGGCGCACGTACTCGATGTAGCCGTTTTCTTTGGCAGCGTCATAACGTTGCTGGGTGCGTTCTTCGAGCGGCCAATGAAAGCGCGCCGCAAAGCGAGTGGCCCGAATCAGCCGCGACGGATCTTCCAGAAACCCGTAATTGTGCAGCACGCGCAACAGCTTGGCTTCGATATCGGCCGCGCCGTTGAACGGATCCATCAGCAATCCGCGCGACCCCTCGTTGAGCGACAGCGCCATCGCGTTGACGGTAAAATCCCGCCGCCGCAGGTCCTCAATGATCGTCGCCGGCAGGATGTGCGGAGGCTTGCCCGTCTTCTCGTAGCGTTCCGAGCGCGCCATGGCAATCTCGGCGCGCACGTTCCCCGGCAGGG
The DNA here is from genome assembly GCA_043734305.1 of Acidobacteriota bacterium. Taxonomy (GTDB): domain Bacteria; phylum Acidobacteriota; class Terriglobia; order Terriglobales; family Acidobacteriaceae; genus Acidiflorens. The sequence continues at coordinate 4,609 of JAYTFO010000253.1, forward strand.
TCAGCAGCAGGGACTTGGTCTCATCGTCGGCGTGGCCCACGACCGCGCCAATCCGCTCCAGTTCTTTCTGGAGTTTGAGCGCGTTCCCCTGCACCGTGAAATCCAAATCACGGATGGGAAACCCCGTAATGATGTCGCGTATGGCGCCGCCCGTCAGGTAAAGGTTCATGTCCGCCGCTTTGGCGGCGTCCGTTACCAGGGTGACAGCTTTTTGCTGGTCCGGCGTAAGCCGGGTCTCCAGGGTATAAATGTAATCGGCCATGCCTTCCTAGTCGCCGTACCACGGCTGGAGCAGGTGATATTCACAGGTTTTCCACAGGAGGGCATATGGGGACCGGTGAGACTGCCCTACCTCCGGAATCTAACTCTCTCTAGAAATTAGACTTATACAAATCGCCCTGTGTGACGGCAAGCTACAGAAAATAACACAAAAGTTTACCGTTTGGCTACTACGAACGGACAATCTCGCCTATTTCATCCGGAAAGTGCGAGAATCGCACCTAAGCCGTCAACCCTCGGCCTGGTTCACGAAACGGGAAGGGCACGAGTTTACCCGTGCCACTAGTTGTTTGAAATGATGTGCGCTTTAGCGCCTGAGGTGTGCTTCATAACCCGGCGTGGATTCTTCAGCAAACTTTTTAGCCGCTGAGGTCGGACCGCTAGCGCACAAAGCACTTGTTCAGCACCCACTATGTCCTCGACTCACAAAAAAGTCATCGTTCGCAAGGCCGACCGCGACTCCATCAGCGGCTTCGTGGCCCCCGCGAACTTCGTAGTCGACGGCAAACTGGAGTTGCTGAACACTTCGGGCAACGTCGTCGCCATCGACCTGCGGGATATCAAAGCCGTCTATTTCGTCCGCGAGTTTTCCGACACGGACACGATGAACCGAAAGACCTTCACCACCCGTCCACGGACCGAAGGCCTGTGGGTCCGCCTGAAATTCAAAGACAACGAAGTCATCGAAGGCGTGATGCCCAACGACCTCACCCAGAATCCCGCCGAAGGATTCCTCATCAACCCTCCCGACCTGCGCTCGAATACGCAACGCGTTTTCGTACCGCGTGTCTCGTTGACCTCAGTGTCGATCATCGCCGTAATCGGTGCCGGCAAGCGCCACCGCAAAGGCCCGCCGGATACCAGGCAGGTTACGCTGTTCGAACAGTAGAGGGGCAGGTGTTGGGTGTTAGGTCTTAGGAAAATCCACCCGCCTTTCTTTGCGACCTTTGCGATTCCTTTGCGTCCTTTGCGGTCAAAAGCTCTTTCGACGCGCTGGCCGAGAACGCCGACATCTCTAGTGGGAATTCCTAAGACCCAACACCTGATCTACAATCTCCCCAGACTCGCCATGAAACTCACCGACATCGCTATCGCCCTCGACGCACGCCTTGAAAACGCTTCCCCCAACGCGGAAATCGAAAGCCTGGCCGGCATCGAGACCGCCGCTCCCGGACAACTCACCTTCGTCTCCAACGCAAAGTACGCCGCCGCCGCGAAGACCACGAAAGCCTCCGCCGTCATCGTCTCCGAGGACTTCCCTGCCATCTCGACCGCCATGCTTCGCAGCAAGAACCCCTACCTCGCGTGGGCCAAGGCCCTCGAACTTTTCTATCACCCGCCGCGCTACGCCCCCGGCATTCATCCCACGGCGGTAGTCCATCCCACGGCGAAGATTGGAAAGAACGCCCACATCGGCCCCTACGTAGTAATCGACGAAGGCGCAGAAATCGGCGACCACGCCGTCCTGCTGGCCCATGCCGTGATCTATCGCGGCGCAAAGATTGGCAAGAACTTCTTCGCCCACGCGCATTCCGTAGTCCGCGAATTCTGCCAGTTAGGGGACAACGTTCTGCTGCAAAACGGAGCGATCATCGGCTCCGACGGCTTCGGCTTCGCCAAGGACGACGCCGGCCACTGGCACAAGATCGTTCAATCCGGCAGAGTCGTAATCGCCGACGACGTTGAAGTGCAAGCCAACACCTGCATCGACCGCGCCAGCATCGGAGAGACTCACATCGCGAGAGGCGCGAAGCTCGACAACATGGTCCACGTCGGCCACAGCTGCACAGTCGGCGAAGACACACTCCTCTGCGCCCAAGTCGGCCTCGCCGGTACCACCGACGTCGGAAACAACGTAGTCCTCGCCGGACAAGTCGGCGTAGCCGGCCACTGCAAAATCGGCGACGGCGTAATCGCCATCGCCCAAAGCGGCATCCCCCACGACGTCCCCCCCGGCAAGATGATCAGCGGCGCTCCGGCAATTGATTTCAAACTGTGGCTGAAATGCTCGGCCATCTATCCGAAGCTGCCGGAGATTGCGAAGGCGGTGCGGAAGCTTTCGGAGCGGGAGTAACAACATTTTGCGGAACGCTGCGGACAACTCATAAATAAATGCACTGCCGAATGCACTTTCGCGAATGCACTCCGGAATGCACTACCGTGGAAGAGCGGCCCTTCAGGGCCGCGTCAGTCCATAAAAATGAATTGGGCTTTAGCCCCGGTGGTCAGACTGTTGGCCCTGCAAAAAGCCGCCTGCACTGACACCAGCTAAAATTCCGCCTTATCCGAGCCGCCGAAAAATGATAATCTCTCACGTTCGACCGACATGGATGGACGCCATGAAACGGATAACGACCGCAGCAGTTGTCATATTTCTGATGACCGGCGTATCCGCGCAAGATGCCGCAACACCGAAGGCACTTGTTCCACTGCTCGCAACGGATTCTCATGGACGGCCAGTCAGCGGGTTGACTCCCTCGTCCCTGACCATCACCGAACACAAAGTGCCCGTGACGGCAGTAAGCCTGTTGCAGGGTTCCGACTTACCTCTGGAACTCGGGCTCATCATCGACACAAGCAGTTCGGAACGCGACGGCAGTTTCAAAGAGATGATGGAGGGGGCAAAAGTATTCGTGAACGAGGTCGTCCGGCAACCGGAGGACCGCATCTTTTTCCTAACCTTCGCGATGACCACTGAGGCCACCGGTTGGTTGAAGAAAGACCAACTCGCCGGCATTTCGATCAACGTAAAGATGGGCGGTGGTACTGCACTCTACGACGCGGTGGCTGCGGCGTGCCGAGAGCGCATGGGGCCGCGAAACTGGAATCGTCCCACCCGCCGCGTGCTGGTTGTGATCACCGATGGCGACGACAACTCGAGCCACGTAACGCGTGACCAGGCGTTATCAGAGGCCCTCTCGTCGGGCGTCACAATGTTCACCCTAAGCACTCGGACGTATGGAATGCAGGACACCAGAGCAGACAGAGTTTTGGAAGATTTTGCCAGGGCCACCGGTGGGCAATTTATTACCGGCCTGAGTCGGAAGGATGTCCCCAAGGCGTTCGCACAAATCAAGGAAGCGAGTGAGGGCATGTACTACGCAAGTTATGTTCCGCCCAGCTCCAATAACAGGGTCCATGAAGTAGAGATCAAGCCTGCGAACAAAGAGCACATTGAAATTTCGTATCCTAAGAAGTACCTCTGGGTCCAGTGAGAACCGGAAGATTCCGAATTGGAAATGAAGAAAGTTGATTGCGCTCTAATAGAGCGACGTAAATTCCCAACTCACCCTGATCACGCATGCGACCGGCTTCCCATCTTTCATGGCAGGCCGGAACCGCCACTGCGACGTGCCCGCCAGGGACTGCACGTCCAGGTCATCTCCTAAATCTTTGATCAGGTGAAGAAATTCGGGATATCCCTTCTCATTGATGACGACCAGCATGAAAGTCCGGCCCTGGGTCCTCTTCACTGCTGCTGCCCTCGTGTAGTCAGTCTCTTCTTTGTGAGTCGCCTTCGGAGGCTCTACTCCAGCACTTTGAAAATACACCGGGCGCTCGCCAAGATAACCGTACACTCCATCTACCCCCCCTTCGAACGTCATCTTGCCCGATTTCGGGTCCACCGCCGTGACCTTGGCTAGCCCGTGCCAGTACTCATTCATCTTGCGCCCGTAGTTTTCTTCATGAAAAACGCTCCCAACAGTCTTGCGGACGTCGTCAAGACTCGATATCGGACTCGCCGCCTCCAAATCTATGTCCATGTGTTTGGTAAGTAGAATGGGTTGCAGCCCGAGCTTTCCATCCTGCGTGCGCAGTGTAAGAATCTCGCGTGTTCCGTGCAGGTGAACCACATTCGATTTCAGCTCCACGTCATCCACATGCACCAATCCATTCGTCGGCCACGTTCCCTCTTCCGACTGCCCAACCAGCGCGCCAGACGCGTCGAAATGCAACTTGTTATTGACGTAGTAATGACTCATCAGAAGAGTCTTGCCGTGAAACTCCATCTTGGACTGGTTTTCGACCGCCTTCAGATCGGAGGCCCGCAGGTTCGCGACAAAAACCGCGCAGAGTAATACAGGGAGAGATACTCGCAGATAACTAGGCATTAATCACCTCGTAGGTCCACATGATATCTCGGAGCGATAGCAACTGTCAGTGACGCAACCCCTCCGGCAACCCCCCGTTAATCACGTCCCGCACCTTCGCCATCAGGCACTCGCGATCTCCAAAATCCGCTGGCTCAATGGGATCGTGAAACTGTACCGTCACCGTCCCCGGCTGAATAGCGAAGCGCGCCTTCGGCATCACTTCCTGCGTGCCCGTGATCGTGATCGGCACCACCGGCACTTTACATTCCTCCGCCAGATAGAACGGGCCTTTTTTGAAAGGCAACAGACGTCCGTCAAAAGAACGCTTGCCTTCAATGTAGATCGTCATGTTCAGCCCTTGTTCGATTGCCTTCACGGCTTCGCGCACCGCCGAGATGCCCGCGTCGCGATTCTTGCGATCCACCGGAACCAGCGAACCGATCCGCATGATCTTCCCTAAAATCGGATAGCTGAATAATTCTTTCTTCACCATCACCGACGTCCGTCGCGGAATCAGCGGCAAGGTAACCGGCGGATCAAGATTTGAGATGTGATTCGACATGAAGATGTACGAACGCGCTGGATCAAGCCTCTCCAGGCCCACCGTCTGCACGCGCACACCCGCGATGCGCACTCCCGTCCCAGCAGCCCACATGCACATGCGATACAGAAAACTACAGTCGTTGGTGAGATACGTCCATGGAAATCCAATCAGCGCCGCGATTGGCAGAGCCGCTGCCCAGAACGCCAGCATGAGGATGGTGCGAAACATGTCTCCTTTATCAGTTGAAACATTGAATCATTGAGTCATTGAATCATTGATTCATTTGAAAAACTGAATCTAGTCTCGCAATCACTCAATCATTGAATGACTCAATGTCTCAATGACTTCCCCCCAGCTTGCGCAGCCGCTCCGGCAGCTTCTCATAAAT
>JAYTFO010000254.1:0-13243 GCA_043734305.1 Acidobacteriota bacterium
CACAAGCTCGACCGAGATCGAGAACCCGATGCTCTGCGCGCTCTGAATGATCGCGGTGTTGATGCCGATCACTTCTCCGCTCGCGTTCACGAGCGGACCGCCGGAGTTGCCGGGATTGATGGCCGCGTCGGTCTGAATGAACGATTGGAACTGGCGGTTAGGAACGATGTTGCGTCCCTTGGCGGAAACAATTCCGGCCGTCACCGTTTCCTGCAAGCCGAAGGGGCTGCCGATGGCAAGCACCCAATCCCCGACCTCCATACCGTCGGAGTTACCGAGCTTAGCGATCGGCAACGGACGATCCACATCGATCTTGATCACGGCCAGGTCGGTCTCCTGATCCATGCCAATCAACTTGGCATCATGACCGGGAGAAGCGAGCGGCTCATCCTGCAACTTCACGCGGATGCGGTCGGCTTTTTCGACCACGTGCCGGTTGGTGACGATGTATCCCTTGGAGTCGACAATCACGCCGGAACCAAGAGAACGCTGGCGAATATTGCCGTCGCCGCCACCCTGCCCGCCAAAAAACTTGTCGAAGAAATCCTGGTAGCCGTTGCCGTCGTCGCCCCCGCCCTGGTCGCCGGGGTCTGCCTGAGGAGCGCGGCCGCGCCGATGTGGACTCTTGACCGTCGACTCGGTGTTGATGTTCACGACGCTCGGCTCGAGTTGCTTGGAGATCTGCGAAAATTGATTGGAAAGCTGTTGCGGCGAGGGAATCGTCAGCGGGGTGGCTTCGGACGATTTCTGTCCCTCTTTGCCCTTGACCCCAGACGAAACAATCGTTCCAACTAGAATGCCGACGGCCAGTGTCGCCGAAATTGTGAGGGTGTACGCCCAGCGCTTAGCCTTGAAGCGCACCCAAAAGGCGCTTTCGCGCGAATCCATTTCTTTCCTCCTGAAAATACGTGCCTTATAGATTATACCTTCGCGCAGACAGTGCTCTGCGAAAGAGTACTGTTCCCTTAGACGCACAAATGCCCCTCGGCGTTGGTACATCTCGCTCACGGGCAGGAATATTTCTTTGAGACGGAACGATTCTGGCTCACGGTCTTTGCACGGTTTCAAGACCTTGCACCGCGGAAAAGGCTGGCGACGCGCAGGTTTCGGGAAGGGCACGACTTCAGTCGTGCCGTAAAACGCCAGACTGACGCGGCTTCCAGCCGCTGCGGTTTGCTCTGTCAGTGGATGCGCCTACTCGGCCCCAGGTCGCCACCGCTGCGGTTTGCCTTGTTGGCCTTTGCGAGATCGCCTAATCCCGTCACTTCGAGACGAAAGACTATTCGTCACAATCGACACCACTCCGCGTCACAGACAAGGCGTTGCTTTGACTCTATTCTTCACTCTGCGACCCCGCCAAGGTTAGCTTTGAAGCCTACTCGACTCCTATCCCCACCGGCACTTATTTTGTCACCTCAATCACTTGGGGACGAAGAAGCTTGTTTGTCGCAGAGCCCATGGCGCGCCTTTTCCTGCAAACCCTCTACGATTATCGGAGGCAATCCAAGTTTCGATTGCATGCCTTCGTGCTCATGCCCGAGCATTTTCATTTACTGCTCACTCCAGTCGACATCACTCTGGAACGGGCTTTGCAATTCATCAAAGGCGGATATTCGCATGCGGTGAAACAACAGTTAGGGAAAGGGTTGGAAATCTGGGAGAGAGGGTTTACCGATCACTGGGTCCGCGACGTCCGGGACTTCGAACAGCATCGCGAATACATTCATCAGAATCCAGTGAAGAGAGGACTGGTCGCAAGCGCAAGCGAGTTTCGTTATTGCTCGGCGTTCCCAGGCTTTAAATTGGACGTGTGGCCCGTTGTCCCCGTAGCAACGGCATTGAACGAACAGGTCGCCTCCGCGGACAGAGCCGACCTCGGCGGCTAGAAGCCGCTTCCGTTTGGCGTTTTATGGCACGACTGGAAGTCGTGCCCTTCCCGAAACCTGCGCTTGGCGAGAGTTTCTGCGCAGCCTGCGAAGTCGTGCCCTTCCAGGGAGACGCGGTAAGCCGCGTCTCTACTCGGATGTTCATTTCCACCGGCGCGTGCCTGCGGATTTCTACTTCTGCAATCTGACTTCTTACTTCTGACTTGGGTTCGCCTCGTATACCGTCTTGCCGCCGACCACGGTGCGAAGAACCTTCGTTTCGAGAACTTTCGCCGGGAGGACTGCGGTGATGTCGCGATCCAGTACGATCAGGTCGGCAAGCATGCCAGGTTCCAGTTTTCCTTTCTGCTTCTCGGCAAACTCCGCAAAGGCCGAGCCGGTTGTGTACGCGGCGATCGCTTGCTCGATACTGATTTTCTGCTCGGGATAGTAGGTCTTCTTGCCGTTTTCACTCTGCCGGGTGGTTGCGGCATAGAGTCCGCGGAACGGCGTCACCGGTTCCACGGGATAGTCCGTCCCGAAGGCGAGTACCACTCCGCGTTTCAGGAACTCAGCCCAGGCGTAAGAATGCGCGGCGCGCTTCGGCCCCAGACGCGCCTCTGCCCAGTTCATATCCGTGAGCAAATGGCTGGGCTGCATGGAGGCGATCACCTTCAATTCTTTGAAGCGCAAAATTTGTTGCGGCGTGGTTACTTGTCCGTGCTCGATGCGCAGACGATAATCGCTTCCACCGTCGGCGGCTTTCACTTTGTTTTCCTTGGCCGCTTTTTCGGCTTCGGCGAAAGCGTCGAGCGCCATTTGTGCGCCCTGGTCACCGATGGCGTGCAGGCCAATTTGATATCCGGCGAGCACCCGCTCCCTGGTCATCGCGTTCAGCTTGGCGGCTTCGTATTGCGGCAAGCCAGAATTTTTAGGATCGTCGCTGTACGGTTCGAGCAGCGCCGCTGTCTTCGATCCCAGCGACCCGTCCATGAACCCTTTCAGCATGCCGGTGTGCAGCATGTTGTCGGCGGCGGGATGCGAGCCACGTTTACGGTTAAGGCTCTCGACCGAGTCGTCGAACGGCAGCCATTCGTAAATGCGCGCTGTGAGCTTGCCTTCTTTTTCCATCTCTTCGTAGATTTGGAAATCTTCCCAGGTGGAATTGTCCTGCGCGGACGTAATGCCGTGGCTGGCGAGATCGGAGAGGGCGCCTTCCAGGGCCTGCCGACGCTGTTCGTGAGTCGGCTTTGGGATCACGGCCCGGACCGCACCGCGCGCGGTCTCGCGCAGGATCCCGTTTGGAGTTCCGGCTTCGTCGCGATCGATCTTTCCACCCGCCGGTTCCTTACTAGCGACGGTGATGCTCGCCAGTTGCAACGCGCGCGTATTCGCAACTCCGACGTGCCCATCCACGCGGTCTAAATAGATGGGATGTCCGGAACTGACTTCATCCAGATCCCAACGCGTGGGAGGAACTTTCACGGGCCACAGGGTCTCGTCCCATCCGGCACCGACAATCCACTCCCCATGTCCGGCCTTGGTTACGGCGGCCAGCACGCGGTTGCGGAATTCATCCAGTGTTTTCGTGCCCGCCATATTCAGACTTAGCTTCTCTTCCCCAGCGTTGGCCAAATGCACGTGAGCATCGTTGAACCCGGGCATGACAAAACGTCCGCCGAGATCGACCACCTGGGTGTCCGGCCCCTTGGTTTTCAGGACTTCGTCACGGGTTCCGACGGCGAGAATACGGTCCCCGCGGATGGCGACGGCGTCCGCCCGTTTGGTCGCTGCCAGGGACGACGTGTCCATGGAGCCGGTGTAGACGTTGCCATGCACGAAAATGATGTCAGCCTTGGGCTTGTCCGGCGCGTTCTGTGCGGACATGCTCGCAGTCAGGGTCAGAGCCAGGATCAAAACAGTTCGCATTATTCTCCACTTCCGGCCAATGCAAGCATTGTAAGCAGAATGCGCTTCAATCCAAGGTCTCTTCCGTTACAGTCGAACCATTCTTGCAACGTGTGCGCGCCGCCACCCGACCCCCCGCCGCCGATGGCGATGGCTTCGCGGCCCAGTGAAAGTGGAATATTCGCGTCGGTGGAAGCGCGTTGCACCTGCGCCGCGTTGCCCAGATGCGCATCCACCGCACGGATGACTTTGAAGACCCGGGCGTCGGTCGCGAGTTCACCGGCGGGACGGTTTCCGATCTCGACCACTTCACTTTGGATGGGCTGCGTTTTCCGCGTGCCATGCGATGAAGCCGCGTCATTCTCCAATTTGACCGCCCGTTCCAGCGCGAGCCGCAACGCGTCTTCCAGACGGTCGATTTCCGCCATGGAGGTGGAACGCAGATCCACTCGCATGCTGGCCGACTCGGGAATGGAATTCACCGAGGTCCCGCCGCGGATCACGCCCACGTTGAAAGTAGTTTTAGGCAAGGCCGGCACCGGCGTTTCACTGAAAGCCTCGATAGCACGCGCCAGCACGATGATCGGGTTGGGGGAGCCGAAGTCGCTCCACGAGTGTCCACCCGGACCGCGCACGATCACTTCGAAGCGGCGGCTGCCGAGAGCCTCCGCCACCACCGTGTCCGATCCTGCGCCGTCGACAACAACACTGTAGGCGATCGCCTGATTCCATCGTGGGGTAGCGAAGACGTGCCGCATACCACGCAGATCGCCCTCCCCTTCCTCGCCGACGTTTCCAATCAATACAAAGGGCAGCGCATGCGGAATGTGTGCCGTTTGCAGGGCATGGGCAATGGCCAGCAGGGCGACGATGCCCGCGCCGTTGTCGGAAATTCCCGGTCCATACAACTTGGTTCCCTGCTGCCGGACGTTGAGCGGCGTCGCCGCCGGAAACACGGTATCAAGATGAGCGCTGAGCGCAACGTAACGGCTGCCGTAGCCGGGATGCACGGCGAAGACATTGCCGACGGGATCCACTTCCACGTCGCTGAGACCGATTTCGCGAAAGCGGTCGGCGAGCCAGGAGCCGCGTGCGGCCTCGCCAAACGGGGGCGCTGCGATCCGCGCCACTTCCATTTGATATTCGGCGAGCCGGGACTCGTGCGCGCGGAACCACGCAAACGCGGAGCGCACTTCGGCCAGCGCCGCCAGTCGCGCGATTTCCTGCGGCACGGGAGGATACAAATCGGGGGCGGGCGATTGGGCAGTCAAGTGGGCCTCGGAGCTATCTTAACAACGGCCAGGATTCTGATAAACTGGCGAAGCTTTTTCCGGCCCCTGCATTGTGCTCCGTTCGTCCCGCCCGTTAAGGAGGAACTTCCGTGAAAACCGCTCTGAAAGTGATCGCCATTGTGATTGCCGTGCTGCTCGTGACCGCAATCGCTCTTCCGTTCCTGGTGAACGTAAACAGTTTCCGTCCGCAGATCGAGGCGCAACTAACCCAGGCCCTGGGCAGGCCGGTGAAAGTTGGCAATCTCAGTCTCAGCCTGCTCTCCGGCGCAGTCGGCGCCGACCAGTTGTCTATTGCCGACGATCCTAAGTTCAGCAACGCTCCGTTCATTAGAGCGAAGTCGCTGAAAGTCGGCGTCGAAATGATGCCGCTGATTTTCAGCAAGCAGCTCAACGTAACCGAGATCGTGATTGATGAACCTGAAATCACCTTGCTGCGCAATCAAGCGGGCGTGTGGAATTTTTCTTCGCTGGGCAACTCCGCCGAAAAGAGCAAGCCTGCTGAGAAGTCGAGCAATCTGAGCGTGGGCAGACTCGAACTGGCCGACGGCAAGATCTCCTTGGGCACAATCCCCTCCAAACGCAAGCCCATCGTGTATGACAAGGTCGACATCCTCGTGCGAAATCTGAGTCTTGGAAGCGCTTTTCCAGTGACCGCGTCGGTAGGCCTGCCGGGCGGCGGCGGCTTCAAGCTCAACGGCACACTCGGCCCGATCAATTCCACCGATGTTTCACTTTCGCCGTTGCAGGCAAAGTTGACCATCAACAAACTCGATCTGTCGCAATCGGCGCTGGTCGATCCCAGTACGGGCATCAGCGGCATGGCAGACTTTGAGGGCAGAGTCACTTCCGACGGACGCGTTGTCAGGGCTGACGGAAAATTAAAAACCACCAGTCTGAAGCTCACGCCGAAGGGTGCGCCGTCCGGACGACCCGTCCAGTTGCAATTCGCGGTCGAACATAACCTCCAGACGGAATCGGGACGGATTGTGCAAGGCGACGTCTCCATGGGAAAGGCTGTGGCAAAACTCACGGGCACGTACGAAGCGCGCAGCGAGATAACGGCGATCCGCACTAAGCTTGTCGGCCAGGGCATGCCGGTGGATGAATTGGAAGCGGTGCTGCCGGCCGTCGGAGTCATGCTGCCGTCCGGTTCGCATCTGAAAGGTGGAACGCTCTCGCTCGACCTCGATTCCGTTGGACCCGTCGACAAACTGGTCACCACGGGTTCGGTGAAGTTTAGCAACACACAACTCACAGGCTTCAACCTGGGAGCGAAGATGTCCGCCATATCGGCGCTCACAGGCAAACAGACCGGCAACGACACCAGCATCCAGAATTTGAGTTCGGATGTGCGGGTCGCGCCAGAAGGAGCGAAGCTGGATAAGATCAGCCTGCTCATTCCTGCGCTGGGCACGGTGGCGGGCGCTGGCACCGTGAGTCCGGCGGGCGCGCTCAACTTCAACATGGCTGCGAACCTCAGCGGCGGCGCGGTTACCGGCATCACTCAGGTCGCCGGACTCGGCGGCAAAGGAACGGGCAGCATTCCATTTTTTATTCAAGGCACAACGTCGGACCCGAAATTCGTCCCCGACGTGAAGGGCATGGTCGGCAGCGAGCTTAACAACTTGCTGGGCGGGGCTAAGACCGGAGGCCAGAACAATCCAAACAATCCAGTGGACGCGCTCACCGGGTTGTTTGGAAAAAAGAAGAAGCCGCAGTAGGGCAGGTCTTGGGTCTCGGGTCTTGGGTCTTGGGTCTTGGGTCTTGGGTCTTGGGTCTTAGGTCTTAGGATCTGGGATAAACATCGTGTAGAGACGCGGCTTGCCGGGTCTCTACGGGAATGTATTTACAACGGCCTATCGGGTTCACTCCGCGGCGGTACGGCGCGTGACCTTGGTCACTTGCGTAACCTCCACCCTCCGTCACATCTTAGAGGAGCGAGCGCTTGCTCCAGCTGCGCTCAAGATTGTGTGAGGTAAGCCGTTCCGCATGAAGGATTCGACCAAAGAATCGCCCGCTAAAGGGTCGGATTGGACCCGCCTGTTGACCGATCCCGATCTGGTGAGCCACCTCGGCAAACTGCTGCAAACGTACCGCGAGGTGTCTCCGGAAAAGCGGGAACAGGCGCTGCTCACGGCTATGCGAGAAATTAAGGAATCTGCGGTGACGGCTCGAGCTGCCGCGGCCAGCGCCAGCGGAGCGCCGGTGACAGCGGCGGCAAAAGCTGCCCCCATTCCTCATCCGCAACCGATTACAGATACGCCTCCGTTCGAACCCGATTTGTTTTCTCCGCAGACGGCACAAGATCGCCGCCGCTTCGCTCGCGTTAAATGTTTTGTCGCCGTCGAACTTCACATCGAAGGAGAGGAAGGGCCAGTCTGGGGCAATCTTTCCAACGTAGGCCGCGGCGGATGCTTTGTCGAAACGGCGACTCCCATTCCACCGGGCAGAAGCGTCGGGATCGGGTTATGGGTGGCCAACGGCAAGATCTGGGTGAAGGGCGTGATCCTGACGGGCGTAGTCACACGCAGCGCGCCTTCGTTTGGCGTGCGCGTGAAATTCTCCGAAGCGGAATTGATGGAGAAAGAACATCTGCGTGAATTCCTCAAGTTCATCGAAAGCGCCGCCCGCCAGGGACAAAGCGGAAATGCCTACGTCGCGCAATTGAAGCGCTAGTTTCCTTCAAGAGACCCGTACCCGCGTGGCTTATAAACAAGTCGCGCCGCTTTGAAGGGGCGTGGCTTCAGCCGCGCCAACCAATCCTTTTGAAAATTCGGGCTTTAGCCCCAGCTTGTTCCAAGCAACTTTTCGCATAGACTGGGGTTTGATCTTCGTGAGGACGGAAATGCTTCGCAGCCGCCAGCTCGCGCTTGCCACCGGCCTGCTCCTGGTCGCCGGCCTGGGAACAGAATTCGCTCCTGCGAAGAAGAAAGACCATCCTGCCGGCGCCATGGATGAGCAAAAACGAGTCGTCCATGTGCTGAACCGTTTGACCTTCGGCCCCCGGTCCGGCGACCTTCAGCGCGCCACACAAATCGGCGTGGAGAAGTGGATCGACCTGCAACTTCATCCGGAACAAATTGACGATTCGGCGCTCACAGCGCGCCTTGCTCCCTTCCGCACCCTGCGCATGGACACTCGCGAGTTGGTCGAAAATTTTCCACCCCCTCCGGTGATTCGTCAGATTGCGAACGGCCGCGCTGATTTACCAGGTGATCCGGCGAAGCGCGCGGTCTACGAAGCGAGCTTGCAGCGCTACGAAAACAAGAAAGATCGCAAGGAAAATGGACAAGACGAGGCCAGCAAGAGTCCTGCTGCCGATCCAGCCATGGCTGCCGCGGACGGCGAGAAATCCATGGCCAACGATCCAAAGGGCGAACATCGCCAGGAAAACCGGCGCGTTGCCAATCGCGAAATTCAGGAACTGCTGGCTCTGCCCGCCGATCAGCGTCTGAAGGAAATCCTCAAGCTGCCGGCCGACGAGCAACTCGCACTGGCGTCCAGCATGAACGATCAGAAAGCCGACGCGTTGATAAAAGGAATGACTCCACAGCAAAAAGAAACGCTGATGGCGCTCAAGAATCCCGAGCGCGTCGTGGTCGGCGAACTGACGCAGGCCAAATTGCTGCGCGCCATTTACAGCGAACGCCAGCTCGATGAAGTGATGACCGATTTCTGGTTCAACCACTTCAATGTGTTCATCAACAAAGGCTCCGACAAATTTTTACTCACCAGCTATGAGCGCGATGTGATCCGCGCGCATGCGCTTGGAAAATTCGAAGACCTGCTGGTCGCGACTGCGCAGAGTCCAGCCATGATGTTTTATCTCGACAACTGGCTGAGCGTGGGGCCGGACTCCGAAGTTGGCCTGGGGATTGCGCCCCGCTATGGCAAAAATAATCACGGTCACAGTCACGGCCCGCAGACTCCGCCCGCCAAAGGAAAAGGCAAGGCGGCCAGCGGACTCAACGAAAATTATGGCCGCGAACTGATGGAGCTGCACACTCTCAGCGTGAATGGCGGATATTCGCAGAAGGACGTCACCGAGGTCGCCAAAGTTTTCACCGGATGGACCATCGAGCAGCCGAAAAAAGGCGGCGGCTTCCGCTTTGATCCGCGCATGCACGAACCGGGCTCAAAGATCGTGCTCGGCCACAAGATCAAAGAGGACGGCGAAAAAGAAGGCCTGGAAGTTTTGCGATTGCTGGCGCGGAATCCGAAGACTGCACATTTCATCTCGCTGAAACTTGCCATGCGCTTTGTGGCTGACGATCCTCCGCCCGCGCTGGTGGATCGCATGACGCAAACCTTCCTCAAGAAACATGGCGACATTCGCGAAGTGCTGCGCACGCTGTTCAGCTCGCCCGAATTCTGGTCGCCGGAAGCGTACCGCGCAAAAGTAAAGACTCCGCTGGAATTTGTAGTCTCGGCGGTGCGCGCGAGCGGCGCACGAGTCGACGACACTCGCGCCCTGCTCGGCACGCTCAACAATATGGGGATGTCGCCCTACGGCATGCAGCCTCCAACGGGCTATTCGATGAAAGCCGACACCTGGGTAAACTCGTCGGCGTTACTGGGCCGCATGAATTTCGCGCTGTCCCTGGCCGCCGGCAGAATTCGCGGCGTCTTGGTGGATTCCGTGCAACTGGTTTCGGGTACACAGGATCCGCAGCAGGCGCTGACCGCGCTCGAAAATTTGCTGCTTGCCGGCGACGTCTCCAAGCAAACTCATGAGACCATCAGCCAGCAATTGGACGATCCAAAAATCACCCAGCAAAAATTAGACGATGCCAAGCGTCCGCCCAACGTGGCCGCAATCGCAGGATTGATTTTGGGGTCGCCGGAGTTTCAAAGGAGATAGCTACGGGCTACGGGCTCCGAGCCGCGAGCTTCGAGCAACCGATTCGTGTTCGCTCGCAGCCCGTAGCTCGCGGCTCGTAGCCGAGGTTTCATATGCCCATCACCCGCAGAGTTTTTCTCCGCAATAGCGCCTTCGCCGCGGTTGGCACGGCGGCGCTGCCGAGTTTTCTCACGCGCGCGGCTTATGGCGCTGCCGATCCGGGATCGCGGCCGAAGCGTCTGGTCGTGCTCTTTCAGCGCGGGGCAGCGGACGGCCTCAACATCGTCGTGCCCCACGGCGAAGCTGCGTACTACGCGGCGCGTCCGACCATCAACATTCCGAAGAAGGCAGCGCTCGATCTCGACGGATTCTTTGGCCTGCATCCCGCGCTGTCGCCGTTGCAGCCGCTGTGGAAGCAGGGACACCTGGCCATCGTGCACGCCGCCGGGTCACCCGACCCGACGCGTTCGCATTTCGACGCGCAGGACTACATGGAGTCCGGCACGCCCGGCGTGAAAGTAACGGAAGACGGTTGGCTGAACCGCACCCTTCATGACATACCGTCAGAGAAGGACAAAGCCGCGTTTCGCGGGATTGCCCTCGGCCCTTCTCTGCCCCGCATTCTAGCCGGCAAGGAAACCGCGGTAGCCGTCAACAACGTGAACGACTTTTCCGTCGGCGGACGCAATCCGAAAGCGGCGCCGATGTCCAACACCTTCGAAGCCATGTACGCAAATTCCGTCGACACCGCGCTGCACGGCACCGGACAGGAAACGTTCGACGCAGTGAAAATGCTGAAAGCGGCCGACCCTGCGAAGTATGCACCCAACGCGAATGCGAACTATCCGCGCGGACGTTTCGGTGAGAGTCTGAAACAACTCGCGCAACTCATCAAAGCGAACCTCGGCGTGCAAGTCGCCTTCGCCGACATCGGCGGATGGGACCATCACGTCAACGAAGGCAGCACCCAGGGACAAATCGCGAACATCCTAGGCGATTTCTCGCAATCGATTGCCGCCCTCTGGACCGATCTCGGCGACCTCGCCGAAGACACCGTGATCGTGACGATGTCCGAATTCGGTCGCTCCGCGAAAGAAAACGGCAACCGCGGGACCGACCACGGCCACGCCAACGTGATGTTCGTGTTAGGCGGGCCAATAAAAGGCGGCAAAGTATACGGGCGCTGGCCAGGGCTCGATCAGTCGCAGTTGTATGAAGGGCGGGATCTGGCGGTGACGACGGACTTTCGCGCGGTGCTGGGAGAAGTGGTGTCAGGGTACCTGGGGAATAGGGATCTGAAAACAGTGTTTCCGGGATTTGAAGGGCAACCGGGGCGGTTCGTAAAACTACTGGGATAGTTCAAATTGGTGCTGACGTTGCGGAATCAGGCACCGCTGGAGCGCCGCATTCCTCACAAAATTTCGCCAGCGGTGAGATGGCATGCCCGTTCAGGCAGCGGCGGCTTGAATCGTACTTCTCCACATTGATGAGCGAATACATCACGCAGAACGATATCGCGTAAAACACTATCGGGAAAAGAACGAATACTTTAGGTGTGTCCCCCGGGCTCCCCTTTGAAAGCAGCGAAAGAAGGAAGACTGCGAATACGCCACCCAGAGCAACCCACAATGTGGTTCTCATCCATACCGGACAGCCGCGCAGAGCCGCTTTCCACAAGTCTTTTTGTTTGAAGTCCTTGGTGAGCCGGTTCATCAGGATCACGGTCGGGAGCCACACCGCGAAAAGGCCCCCAAACGGGATCGGCATTTGCTTGGCTGGAAGAGGGTAGATTCCCGTTATTCCGAGGATATAAAAGCTGAGGCAAAGCAAGACCCCGAGACCGGAAAGCAGCATGACGGGGTAAGCAAGCACCTTGACCAGGACTTTCATGTCTCCGATCCGATCTCAATCAGCACTTCCCCGTTTTCCACCTTCACCGGATACACCGCAATCTTCGCCCCCGGCGCTTGCGCCTCGCCGGTTTTCGGATCCCATGCCCAGCCGTGCCAGGGACAAATTACCTTCTCGCCTTCGATCACTCCTTCTCCTAGCGGGCCTCCGCGATGGAGGCAGACGTTGTCCATGGCGCTGATTTCGCCGTTAACGTTGGCTACGCAGATCATCTTGTCGCCGCAGGGGAGTTCTTTGACTTCGTCAATGGGCGGAAGGTCGGATTGCGAAGCAAACTTGACGAATGGCATGGTACTCGGCGGTTCAGGTAAGGAACAGCAGGTCCTTCACTTCGCCGTCGTCGCGCTTCGCGCAACTCCGACTTCGTTCAGGATGACAAGAGTATATAGGAGTGCGTTTTAGCTGGGTACGAGTGCTGAGTGCTGAATGCCAAGTGCTGAATGCCAGGTGCCAAAATGCTCGCAGCCCCCACTCACCAATTCCCCTTTGCCCCGTCTAAGCAAAATCGGAGGCTTTATGCAGCAGCGATCGAGACTCGCAACCTGGCTGGGCGCGGCCTTAGGCGCCGTATCGGTCTTGCTTCTTTTCGCGGCCGTTGGACACGCATCCGACCAGGGCAAACTCACCGAGGAGTTCCATCAGGTCTACCAGCTTTCTGCCGATGGCCGCATTGAGCTCGATAACATCAACGGGCCGGTGCACATCACGAGCTGGGACCGCAACGAAGTCAAGCTCGACGCCGTCAAGCGTGCCTGGACCAAGGAACGTCTCGACCAGGCGCGGATCGAGATTAATGCCAGAGCGAATACTCTTTCCATTCGGACGCAATATCCCGGTCACGACAACACATGGAATGGCCGGCACGACGACCCGGCGAGTGTGGAATACACCCTGGTTGTACCTCACCGCGCGCGGCTCGACGAGATCAAACTGGTGAACGGGTCGCTCGACATTCAGGATATCGCGGGAGAAGTGCGCGCTTCCTGTGTGAACGGACGGCTTCAGGCGCGCAATCTCGAAGGCCGCACCGAACTCAACACCGTCAACGGTGAACTCGATGCCAGCATGGGCCGGATGCCTTCGTCACCGCTGGAATTTTCGGCCGTGAACGGCGGGTTGCGGCTGACTCTGCCTTCCGATGCGAAAGCGGACCTTGAAGCCAACACGGTTTCGGGAGGGATCTCCAACGATTTCGGATTGCCCGTCTCGCGCCAGTTTGTCGGCGTCAGCCTGCGCGGGGAATTGGGCGGCGGCGGAACTCGCGTAAAGCTCTCCAACGTGAACGGCCACATTGAAATCCTGCACGCTAACGACAATCGCCCGCTCAGCCCGGCGAAGAGTCTGGAACGAAAACATAGCCGTGATGACGACGATGATGATGACAAGATTTAAAGTAGCGCCGCCGTCCCGGCGGCTGTCGTGGGGGC